>JACQGJ010000545.1 GCA_016199605.1 Armatimonadota bacterium
GACATTTCTATCTTGCACAATACCGGACATTTCTAAATTGCGTTGACACCCAACTTGCTCCGGCACCTGCACGATGCTATAATAGCAGCGATTTTGGGAGTTGCGCGCTTTCTCACTGAGAGTTAAGCACGGTCTATTCAGCCAGGAGGATTACTCGGATGTTGTCTCAACGAGGTCCGCAATACATGGACCCGCAAGTCATGCTGAAGATTCGCGAAATGCGGAGGAATCTGAAGGAAGGCGAAATCGTCACTGCCAAATACGTCGCAGGGAGTAGCACCGTGTTCATGACCGGCAGATTGGGCAAATCACTGAGCGCACCCTACATCTTCGATGTTGACGGCAAACCTTTCACGGTTCTCCCGACAGTGACCATGCCGTCGGGATATTCTTACTCCTTTGCTTCTCTCGATGTAGCGACTCCCGCTCAGAAAGAGGAATATACGGAGAACGCTAAAGGTTAGTTACCCAGGCTCTGGAGCCCAAGGGGCTATCGAGGCTAAAGTGGACGTTCTCAACAATCGGTTCACCAATGCCTACGATGCGGCTTCGAGATTACAGGCAACGATCGACCCATTAGGGAATGGAGCAACTCAGGGTCGCTCTTATCTATGACAACACCGTTCGCCCCGACACCACCGGCGAATACTGCAAGCGCGCCTTGCAGCGGCTGTGTCACGTCACCCACTACCTGCCCAGCCAAAACTTCGATTGCGGATTGCAGATTGCAGATTCCGGATTGAACGACGCAAGTCCGCAATCCGAAATCCAAAATCCGCTCCTATACTCGTTAAGGTTGAAAAGCCACCTTTTGCTGGCACGGAGTGCGTTTTCAACCTTAGCGAGTATACCTCCACCACCCTGATGAGTGGGCCAGATGGAAGATCGCGAGACGGAGAAGGATTAGGGCACTCCGTCTCGCGGTCTTGATTGGTTGCTCTACCTTGCCTTCGGTCTGGCGACTTGCCCCGTTTTGGCAGACTCGTAAATCGCGTCCATCAACTCGCTCTGGAGGACCCCATTGATTGGGCTGGTCATCGGCTCATCACGTCCCAGGATCGCGTTGATGAAGTTGTCGATGGGAGCCTGCGGGCTGCCGGTGATCTGAGGGTATTTCTCTTCGCCGCCTTCCCGCCGGAAGATGCGAATCCAGGAGCCGCCCCACCCGTCCACGTCGACGCGGCCATTCTCGAAGGCGAAGTACAAGCCAGCTCCGCTACTGCTGCAGTTGCCGCCGATCATGATGGTGGCAAGGGTGCCGTCGGCAAAGCGAATGTTGACCGTACCGTTTATATCTACGGGAGCCTCCTGATTGTCTACGAAAGCATGCACCTCGCTGATCGGTTGCTCCACGGTCCACACAAGGCTGTTGAAGAGGTGCGCCCCGCTGTCGTACATCTGTCCGCCCCCGGAGAGATCCGGGACTTGTCGCCAGAGACCCGTCGTTGGCTTCTTCCAGTCCTGGACCAGCCAGCCGCTCACCAATTCGAGGCGACCAAGCTCTTTGCTTCGGACCAACTGACGCAGGTAGCGGAACTCGGGACTGCACGGTGTGTTGTAGCCGATCGTGAAAACCTTCCCCAGCTTTTTCACCAGAGCAGCCAGCTCGTGGGCATGATCCGAATTTGTTACCATCGGCTTCTCCATCATGACGTGGCACCCCGCTTCGAGAGCCTGCTTGCCGTGCTCATAGTGCAGCGTGTGAGGGGTGGCGATGGCGACCGCGTCGGGTTGCGTCTCGGCATACAATCTCGCCGGGTCGGTGAAGATGGGGGGAACCGGTTTGTAGTCCTTGAGATTCCGGTCGATGAAGGTCTGAACCTGGCTCTCCCCCACGTCACTCAGGCCGACGATCTCCACGTCGGGATTGACTTTCAACCGACTGGCATGGTATCCCGCCATGCCGCCACAACCTAAAATTGCTGCTTTGACTTTCGACATCTTAACATCCTTTCTTTTGTGTAGTGAGAATATCAGGACTACGGAGACTGCGAACTCGCACGGAGATCAACCGACCCTGGAGAAGAATTCCGGCACGCCTCGGATCCCAAGATTGACACGGAACAGCGCGCCGGCTGCTTCTCCATCGGTTTCCTTCAGATTTCCCCCAGCGGTCGTGACATACATATCGGTGTAATCGTCCCCTCCGAAAGTAACGCTGGATACTTTCAGCGCGGGGAATGCGACGCGTCGCTCCTCCACACCTTCCGGAGTGTAGCGCACCAGACAACCGCCGTCCCACCGCGCGCACCAGAGGTGTCCCCCGGCGTCCACCGTCATGCCATCGGGGATGCCCTCCCCTTCTGCCTCGCTGGTCCGGATCAGAACCCGCTGGTTGGAGATTTCCCCGGTTACTTCATCGTAGTCGAAGAGATAGATCTCCCGTTTGATGGAATCGGTATAGTACATTCGCTTGCGGTCGGCAGTGAAACCCATTCCATTGGAACATCCGATTCCTTCCAGCAGCTTGGTGAGTTTGCCGTCTGTATCCAGGCGGTAGAATCTGCCGAGACGATCCTCGGTTGCCATCGTCCCGCAGAACACGCGTCCGGCGGGGTCCGCGATCACGTCATTGAAGCGCGAGTCGCGTTCTTCAGGGATCTCATCGAGCACCGTTGTGAACGCAGAGCCGTTCCAGATTTTGACGGCGCCTTTCGCCATGAAAAGCAACAGCGCCCCGTCGGCTTGCACTGTGAAGCCGCCCACAACTTCCCCCTCGTAGCATTGCTCGTGGGCGCCGTTTCCCGGATCGTATCGGAAGATGCGGCCCTTTGGAATGTCGAGCCAGTAGACCTTCCTTTCGATCGGATGCCACATCGGGCCTTCGCCGATCTCGCAGGCGTAGTCGGCAATCACTTCAGGTTGCATGGGTCTCCTCCTTGGATTTGGGGTGTGTTATGGAAGCCCTCGGGCGCAATGGCAGAGAAGCCGTCGCGATCAAGCCGCCCCAACACACCGGTGGTGGTTTATACCCGCGTCGGTTGGTTTTGACCACTGGTGTGTGACAGAGGTGTGCATTTTCCAAAATGAGGTTTGGCTACTGTAGTGAACGGTCGCTGCTCGCCCCGCTGGGCGAGACGTGCCGTTCCTGTCACGGCAGGAACGAAACGTATCGCCCGGCAGGAACGGCACGGCGACCGTTCACTACCCGTGGCTACGAGGTTGGCGACATCAGAATAGAAAATGCACACATGTCTTTGCGTTTCTCGAGAATTCTGAGCGGCAAGAGGTGAAACATACACTGTCCAGC
>JACQGJ010000509.1 GCA_016199605.1 Armatimonadota bacterium
CTTCAATAACTACGGCTACGCCGCGCGCCAGGTTCTGCTGATGGACCTCGACGGCGACCACAAGGCGGAAACCCTCGTCGCCTCCGACACCGGATACCTATATGCCCTCGATGCCACCGGTAAACCAATCTGGCAGGCCGACCTCGGCTCCGCCGTGCTGTGCCTGGCTCGAGGAAACAGCGGCCTGACGGGAGGCGACTTCATCGTGGTCGGCCAGCGAGACGGTCGAGTCCGCGTTCTCACTCTCAGAGGCGAGACCGCCACCTCCTTCTCGCTTCCGGGTGCCCTGAAGCTCCTCAAGTGCTCCGACCTGAACGGAGATGGACGCGATGAGATCCTCGCGGTCGATCAGGAGAATCGGTTCGTGGTGTTGCGGGGATAGGATGGGCATCCCCTGAACGCCTCAACGATCTCGTTGGGGAAGTCTCCATCGGCGGCGACGCGGTCGCGGATCGTGAAGGGCTTTACAATGGTGAATAGCCAGGCGAACCAGGAAGTGTTCCTCGCCGAGAATCCCCGGCGATGGAGCGGTGACGTTGACGCGGGGAGTTGCCGGGTGAACATCCGCCCTTGTCACCTTCTCGCGTGGCTGTGGTCGATGCGTCTTGACGTCACCAAAGTCTGAAGCTACTATTGGCTCACGAAATGAGACAGGAGACGGAAATGAGCAGCACCAAGGAAGCGGTTCGGAAAGTCCTCGATGATCTCCCCGACGACGCGACCTTCGAGGACATCCAGTATCACATCTACGTTTGCCAGAAAATCGAGCGGGGTTTGAAGGATGTTGCAGAGGGACGTGTGTTGACACAGGAACAAGTCGAGCAACGGATGGCTAAATGGCTCTCAGGGTGAAGTGGACAGAGACTGCCTGGGCTGACCCGGAGTCGGTGGCTGACTATATTGCTCAAGACTCACCTTATTATGCAGCGGCCTTTGTTCGAGAAACTCGCGACGCCGCTCGGTCTCTCGCAAGACTGTCAAAGCGTGGGCGAACCGTCCCCGAGTTCGACAATCCTACTGTTCGCGAGATCTTCGTGAGAGACTACCGTCTCATTTACCATCTGACCCCCAGGACTGTCTACGTCATTGGTTTCATCCACGGAGCCCGCGACCTGCGTTCTCTGTGGGAACGAGAAGGAGGCCTCAGACCAGACAACGGGGAGTAGTCAACCGGTCTCATCCCATCCCTCGCGCCAGTCGTATTGCCTCGTCTTTGTCAATCTTGAATTCCAGCGCCATCTCATCCAACAGCGCGCGGTGGCCGCTCCGCCCAATGTCGGGATTTTCTGCGGATAAGTCCTGTCTCACGCGATAAGGTTGCCCTTGGCCGATAGTTCCGGCTATGCCGAAGCATCAAAGATGAGTTGCCCTTCCTCCGCCAGCTTCAGCACGCCCTGCTTGTCTTTGCTGAGTCCAACCCGTTCGAACAACATGCTGTTGGTCTGGCGTTTCAATTCACGCACCGACCAGTTGTTCTTCACGGTTTCGATCTCGTAGAAGGCACGCTTCAGAGGATCGTCGCATAGGGGCTAAAGGATATGAGTCCAGTGACTCGTCGGAACAGATGGGCGTGAAACGCGGGAGACGAGGAAGTGGATTCGGCAATCGCCGATTGCCGAATCCGCGGAGCCAACTCCCGCAGGGCTTCGGCCTTCCCAGCCGACAACTCGGCAATCACCGTCTGCCGAATTGTCGTGTAAACCTGAGGATATTCCAGGTAGAAGCGCCTCATATCCCGAAGCATACGCAGCCCGAAACCCCGCCCAGATTCCCTGGAGAGGTCTTCCGCAAGGCGCTCCAGCAGCCTCTCACCATATTCCGCCCGGTCGCTGCCATGCTGTTCATACTCAACAATGTGGGCGCCTATGAGCCAGTTGCGCAGGGACAACGCCTGGTTCGCCGCTGCGGCGGCATGATCCTGACAGACGCGGTGAGTCTGCTCGATTGCCTCGCGCAGCCCTGCGTAGTTGGAGGTAGATTGGGGTTGTTTGGTCATTGCCCTTCAGCGTCACTCCCTTCCGAGCTGACGGTCGCCCAAGCGGCGAACGTGCCATTGCAGGATTTCGCTGCGATTCGTTGACGGTGCAAACCGCATCATGCTATCTTTTGTGTGCCGATGGACGAAACTCGGGTTCATCCGTGTGAGCGTCCCGCTACGACGTGCGCGATCCAATATCCCCGGCACGAACCGGTTGTGATTCAACGATGACTCAGGTGGCTCTCAAACTCGCTTTGCCCGATGCCCTCGCGCATGAAACCGAAGAGGCAGGACTCCTGTCGTCGGACTCCCTCGAACGCCTGTTGCGCGAGGAGATTCAACGTCGTCGGGTGGACAGGTTCTTTGACGCGGCGGACCGCCTGGCTTCCCCCAATATGCCGCCACTGACGGAGGCCGGAATCGACGCTGAGATTCAGGCCACCCGGTCAAAGAGGCTTTCTTTTCATTCCCGTCGAAATAGAGCTTGCAGTTCGCCTCGGGCATCGTTATAATACAGCCAACTACCCTGGAGCTTCGGCGAAGGGTGCGAAAGCTCGACGCAAGTCGGGCTTTCTGCGTTTATGTGGAAGAACCGAATGGCCACGAACGTCTACGTTGACGGGTTCAATCTGTATTACGGAGCGTTGAAGAACACTCCCTACCGATGGCTCAACCTTTCTGAGCTGTGTCGCCTCCTGCTGCCACACGACCAGATCAATCATATCAAGTACTACACGGCGAAGGTCAAACCGCTCCCAAAAGACCCCGACCAACCTCTTCGGCAGCAAGTCTATCTTCGCGCCCTCACGACACTTCCCAACGTGGAAATTTTCCACGGACAGTTCCTCTCCCATGTCGTCAGGATGCCCCTGGCTGACTTGACTGGCTTTGCGCAAGTCATCAAGGCGGAGGAAAAAGGTTCGGACGTTGCGCTTGCAGCCCACCTGGTGCATGACGCCCACAAAGGCGACTACGACACAGCAGTCATCATATCCAATGACAGTGACCTCGTCCCTCCGATCCGCATTGTGCGGGAGGAGCTTGGCAAGAAGGTTGGCATCCTATGTCCCTACAAACACCGCAGCTTCGAGCTATTGAGCGTGGTGGCCTTCATGAAACGCATCCGCCCCTCCGTCCTGCAAGCCAGCCAGTTCCCCGACACCATCACCGACGGCAATGGCACGTTCCACAGACCCGCTTCGTGGTAGGTGAAGACGCTGGTTTCGCGGGCATCAGGTTGTCTCGTTCTCATTCTACTGCACTGCCTTCCTGTAGAATCTCCTTGATCTCCACCATGGTCTCAGCGATCCGCTGTTCCTTCTTCAGGATATCCTCCGCCAACTACTCCGGTGGCAGGAGCTCGAAATCCTGCTTCGCCTTCGGGTTCTTCGGTTGCAGTCTGAAGCGAGGAACTCCGCCCCAATTCGCCCCAGCGGTGAACGTGTTATATCGTGAGTGTCGGATGTCATGGCTACAGGTTACATTAGTCTGGCAAAGTCTAACAGTGGACCAAAGCAACGGCAACTCCCAAGCCAGCCAGTTCCCCGACAAATTGACCGATGGCAAAGGTGCTTTTCATGCAAAGCCGTGGTGGTAAGCCACCCCACCATAGGGCGCCATCGTCTACGACACCTACATATCCAAGCTGACGATGTGGGGAAGGAGTCGCCTGAGGCCTCGGGCCCTCGGAGATGGCTGGAAATGACTGATCACCGGGTCGAAACGATCGGTAAGGCCGTGACCTGTCCCGCTGGCGCTGCTACATAGACGTGCTTCCCGACCGCGACTCCGATTCTCTGGTACCGTTCCTCCAACGGCCACCAGGCAAGCAAGGCTCCGGTGTCAATATCCACCGCCTGTACCTCGGTTCCGTAAGAGTAGAGTACGCGCCCATGCAAAGCGGCGGAGGATGTATCCCGAATCTGAGGCAGCGCGGTGTCACGTCGCTTCAACTCAGGCAGTGACAGCGTCCCAACTTTGCCGTTCTGCTCCCCACCCACAATGAAGCCGTTCCCGGGGAGCAGCGTGCGAGTGAAGAACCCGGCGTCCTCTTTATCAGCCGACTTCCGGACAATGCCATTGGACGCGTCCAGCAGATCCAACGTATACTCAGCATCACCGGCGCATACCAACAATCCATCGGGCGGCACCACGACCGGCGGAGAATGGATGACCTGGCGGCCAGCGAACTTGGGAGAATAGCTCTTCTCCCACAGCACCTCGCCTGTGGCAGAATCCAAGGCTCGCACTTTACCTTCGGGAGTTGCCACAAAGCAACTGCCTCCAATAACGGCCGGTGTACCCATTACTGGCATCCAGTCTCTCTGCCATAGGATGTCTCCCGTAGCGGGTGACAAACCAGCAACGACTCCGGCCTGCGAGCAAACGACCAGGTTCTTGTCTGCGACGATTGCATAACTTGGCCACTGACGGTTGATGTCGAGGACTCTCTCGTAGAGAACTCTGCCTGTTGCCATCTCCAACGCGAAGACAGCGCTCGTGTCGGTTCCGCAGAACAGTCGTCCGGCTCCGTCCGCAGACAGACTACAAACCGGGCCGATCTTCGCTCTCCACTTCTCTTCACCTGTGTCCTCCTTCAGGGCAACAATCCCCTCCCAGCGGCTATCGCTCAAGTAAGGAACCAGGAGGAGTCCCTGAGCCGCCACCGGAGTGGCAATTGGATGGCTGTTGTCATCGTAGCTGTTGAACCCGCTCGCCGGTTTGCCGACCTTCTTCGCCCAGACAGGCGTCCAGTCCGGCTGGTGCTTTGCCCATACTTCGAGTTCCGCCTTATGTGCGATGGTCTGGCATTCGACGCGTAGTTGATCATCAAGGGAGGGACGATTCAGCAAATTCCTCGCTGTCTGCAACGCCTCCTCCGGGCGGTTTCTTGCGGCGAGTGACCGCGCCAGGATGCAGTCGGCTACCAGAGCCACTCGCGTGTTGGGGAACGCGCCGCGAACATGCTTCACTCTTGCCGCGACGGAGTCAAGAATCCCTTCTGCGCTGAGCTGCTTCGCGAAAAGCCTCGACGCCTCTTCGAAGTACTTGTCGCCCGGGTTGCCGTTCAGAATTGGGGCGAGCCATTTGAGGGACTCGGGTAGTTGAGCCCTCTGAGCCCTCTGCCAACGCACTTCCGCCGCGGCTGGATGAGTGGGGAATCGCTCAAGGAAATAGCGACAGAGCGACGGCGAGTCAATGGCTTTAGTCAACGCGAGATAGACCTCAGCAGCTTGATCGGGGACAGCAGCGCTGAATTTCTTAGCCATGGCGTCCAGGTCACAGGGAAAGGGAATCTCTTGCAGTAGTTGACTTCTACCCGTTGCCTTCGCAATCGGCTCCAACGCTTTCTGTACGGCATCATAGCGCCACAGGTCGCGACTCATGTCGCTGATGTCGCCGACCGGGTAGTGCAGAATCCGGTGGGAATAGTCTGGCCTCCTTTCATCGCCTTTAGAGTACAAAGCCACGCATTGACGCGTAAGCGCAACGTCACCCGCTTCATAGGCGGCGCGGGCCTTGCACAATAACCCCGGCAGTGTGTTCGGAAACTGTCGCCGTACCCTCGCTTCTGCTTCCTTCGCCTTTTTCAGGTTGCTCGCTTGGCGATAGGCAGAGGCAGAACACAGAAGAGCGAAAGGCGCAAACTTGCTCCGCGGGTATTTCCTGTAAACGTCGAAGTACCGCTCCGCGGCATGGCTGAAGTCGGTGGTTTGCGGTGTGACACCCACGCGCGCAAACAGGCTGAGCGGCCTTCCTCCAAAGTCAGGAAATGCCGAGTAGAGTTGGTCGAGGCCGTTAATGCTGCCATTGCCGCTTTGCGCTGGGAGAGTCCGAAAGTACTGCATCATCGTGTCAAGCTGGCCACTTTGATACGCATCAAGGATGAGTTTCTCGCGCAGTCCATCAACCACCGACAGGAAGATCCTCCGCGGGTCAAGGTCAAAATCCACACCGTCCTCCCCGGAGACCTCCCTCAACGTGCGCAAGACCGGTTGGTTCTCTGGCTGAAAGACGTCAGGTTTCAGGAAGGGTCGGAGGGTTGCCAGTGCTTGTTTCGGGTCATCAGCGTGAAGCCCCAATCCGACCGCCAGCGCTTTTGCCGCAGCGCGCAGCGGCGGTGCGCGAAAGGACTGAGCCGAACTAAGACACTCCCTAATCGCGCCGTTCCTGTTCTCAACGGGTTGCCCGTAGCGAGCGTATCGGTTCCCCGCCGCGAGCGCGGCAAAGGTCAACAACTCCTTGATATCGCCCGGGCGACAGGCCGCAGCGGCCCGGTTCCGCAACTCCTGCAACGGACTATCTGGAACGGGTGGCGACATGCGCAGGAATAGCCACGCCAGTCTCTTCTCAAGGGCAAGGCGCTTTGACGAGTCGAGGGAGGCATCCTTGAGTAGCATTAGGGCCTCCCTTGCTTGCTGGATTTCCTGTGGCTCTTTGCGGGCCCCTTCCGTATCCTTCCTGCTCTGTTCCCACCGCACTCGTCCCAGGAGACTTTTCGCCGTCCCCGACGCCTCGCATCCATACATGCGGCGGCACTTGGATAGCTCAACCGCGGCGGTGGCGTACTCCTTCTGATCCATGAAGAACTTGCCGATACGACATTGCGCTTCGGTGGCCAGGGGCTTGTCGGGATTCTCTGCAACGACGCGACGCAGGAGAGCGAGAGCCGCGTCCCCCTGCTGGCTCAGCAGGAGGCGCTCCGTTTCCCGCAGAGGAGCGCGAGAGACCCATTCCTCCCCACCGGCAACACACGCAAACTCTCCCGCCCATGCGGGACGATCCGGGCGCAGATACGTGGTCTCGTTCATCTTCTGCCACTCTGCGTCCGTCAGGCGCCGGAACCCGGGACGAACGAACTCGTAGTAACTCATGACCCATCCGATGTAGGCGACGCCCTGGACGCGATCAGGCATCACGAGCATGGGATTGAAGGAGCCGGTGGCGGCGTGCAGAATTTCGCCCTGCATTCCCGTGGCGACATCCGCCACCAGGGGTTGCGAAATCAGGTGAAAGCCCTCCAGCCAGGAACCAAAACCGGCGATCTTGTCGGCTTGTTCTTCCGTCAGTTTTCCTTGCAGCTCCAATTCCGCACAGGTCTCGAATTCATGACACTTGGCGATGAACGTATCGAGGAGTGGCTCTTTCTCCCTGGCTAACGCTCCATATTTCCTGAGAGTTAGGGAGGTTCTCTCTGCAAGCCCGGCAAGTTCATGGAAGAAGGGCGGAATCGGTTCTACCAACGCCAGATGATACCTCGGTATTGCGGCTGCGGACCCAGGAGCACCTGGTTGCGCACCGTAGAGGATGTAGGAATGGCGCAAGTGCGCCCAACTGCTCATACAGGTGTTTGTCTTCTCGAAATGCCACGCTTCGCCGCGCATGAATTCAAAACCGCGCGGGTCGGGGAGGAAGAGCGTGGAGAGCGTTTGCAGCCACCCGTCGTAGACACTCCTATCCGCTTGCCTCACCAGTGGTCGGTTGCGGTTCACGACGGACAGCACCTGTGCTGCCTGTGGGTCGGCAAGCTGAATCTGTCGCTGCGCCACCTCCGACCCCAGAGCGGCGGCGACCTCGAGGCCACGGGGTAGGCTGCGACCAGGTACCCCCGGGCTCATGGTGCTCTGAAACAGCACACTGTCGGGAATGGCAAAGTCGGGAAGGAGAGAAACGACCTTTTCTGGAAAGGGAACGCCTGGAACGGTGGGCCGGGTGAACACCGGCGACTTCGGGTATTCGTCCTTTGCCAGTTCTTTGCGGAGGGAGGCCAACGCGGCAGGCCGCAAAGCGTCCGGCAGACTCCACTTCTTGCCCTTGACTCGATCCAGTGCAAAGAGGAATTGCTCCAGGGAGATGCCGTTCGGCACGCCGGCCAGGTATTGCCGCGCTGCGTTGATGCGCCCCAGCTTCGCGCGCGCTGTGGGTGCGGCTCGCAGGATGGCAGCCAAAGCGACCGCCCGACGTAACGGCGCGTCCGCATCATTGCCAGCCGCTGGCTCCACCTCCATGAACCTCCGGCTCAACCACATTGAGCCGCGGAAGTAACGCGATAGCTCCGGGCTGTCCGTGTAGTGTCCGCGCACCGTGTATTGTGTGAAATCCTCACCCGGGTAAGGCGCGACCTCGCTGTGGGCCCTCACTTTGCTCACCCAGGCATTGACCGCAGGACGCAGGTCAGCGGGAACCCTGGCGTCATCCAGCAGCAGACACTCAGAGACGGCCAATGTCACGGCAGCGTCGAGCAGCGCGGACTGTGAGACAGCGTCCGGGGAGTGTTTCCGTAGAGTGCTCGCTGTTTGGCTGAGTGTGGCCACTGCTTCGCAAAGCCGAGGATACAATGGCTGTCTCTCTGCCGACTGCAACAGGCTGCGGTGCAACTCATACCACAGGTGGAGCATCGCATCCGTCGTGACAAACAGAGGCAGTCCCTCGTTGCGGTGTCGGTCATAGCAACCCGCCAGGTCAGTCTGGGTGATGCTGTCGAGCACCACGAACCCGTTGCGGCGTAGCATCGTCTCGGCGGCCTCGTCCAGCGGGTAACGCGCCGCCAGTGACATGGAATTGGTCGGGCTGGGGAACGGAAGCTCTGCGGCAGGAACGCGATACGGCGGCAGACTTACCGTCAGCAGGATCAGCGCAAACGACAGCACAGAACGACGCATCATCAGTTCCTCCCCTCCCGCTGGATTGACGTGGTAATCTTTGGTAAGGTGGGGGGCAAGGGAAGGGAGATGGGGGGCGAGGTCGTCGCCCGCGAAGAACCACTACCCGCAATCGGCTCCCGCACTGTGGGTGACAAATCATAGCGCATTTCCTCCACCACCTTCCCCGTGACATCCACGACCATCGCCCCGCCCTGTAATCCCCTCTCGGCGCTCCAGAGCATCACGTTCGTGATGACTAATCGGTTGTCCGGCAACCATGCCAGACCGGCGTCTGCCCGCATGAGCCGTCGCATCGGGCTTCCGGAGCGGTGGACGACATAGACAAAGTGAGGTCGGTCGCTGCCACCCGACTTGCTGCCTGCCTTGCCGCCTGACTTGGAGCCTTCTTCCTGAGCAGGAACGATGCCAACCAAGGCCAGCCACTCTCCATCCGGAGACCATTGAAGAGAGCGATCTGTCTCCCCGACGGGTTGCACACCGGACAAGAGGCGTCGGTGCTTCTTCGTTGACAGATCATACACCTTCAAGCCGTCCGCACCGGCATAAGCCAGCGTGGTGCCATCGGGGCTGAAGGCAGGACACACATCGAGGATAGCGGGAGCGATGCAGTGGTTGTCCTTCCCATCCCAGCGGGTGATCCGGAGGGAGTATGCTTCTCCGGGAAGTTCATCATCAATGCCCCCGCCGGGGCCTCTCGCCGCCACGTAAGCCAGGTAGCGTCCGTCCGGAGACCAGACGGGAAAGTATTCACTTTTCCGAGAGTCCGCGGCCGCGACACGACGCTCACCGGTGAAGAGATTATAGAGGTGGAGGTCCTCCTGGTAGCCGTGACCTTGGGAGTATGCGAGCCATTCACCGTCGGGCGAGATGGCAAGATTCGAGGACCATGTGAACCCCGCATCTCCAGGAGGATAGAATCGAGCAACGCGAACCGGTCTGGCGGGACGCAGCGGACACCACCAGACTTCGGTCTCAATCCGGTCTATTTCGCGGAAGGGATCCTCAACCATCGGTTCCCGCGTGATCGCCACCCCGCGAGCATCGGGAGAATAGACCGTGCTCTCGTACCCAAAATCCCTCGCACTGTCCTCGCGAGCCGGAGGCCTCGTGTAGGCTCCCGCTGCCTTGATCATCTCCTGCAAGACGCTGCTGCCGTAAGCGAGGGGAGAGAGGCGGACCCTCTGCCCCGACAGTCGCAGCACCGCCTTGCGATCCAGATGCCTGAACACCGGAAGACACCCCGGAGCCCTCGCACACAAGGTGAAGAGTCCGCGAGATTTCGGCGAGACCGGAAGACGCACCATCCCCCTGGCAAGACGCAGCTCAGGCGTACCTGGCAACGAATAGAAGACGCTCGCGCCGTCAGGGGCGACGACGTCCAACCTGACCATCACCGTGTCGGGGGCGTGCGCTTGGTCGAGCGACATGAGCAGCAGAATCAGGATGATTGCGGAGCATCTGTTCATTCCCTTCTCCTCTCGAACCTCTACGTGCCCCATTTTGCCAGCGCGACCGCTGGAGCGTCAATGCTCTCCGGAGGTTGCTCTTTGCCGTCCCTTTCCGGCCACGCTGCTTGTCCATTGCCGCGAGTTTCTTTTCCACCAGGGCCATCGCCTCCTCATGGGGCACGACGCGGCCCTGGCGGATATCTTCTTCACCTTGCGCCATGAGCTTCAGCATCAGAAGCGCGTTGCGCGTCTCTTGATAGGAAGTCATGGCTTCGCCGTTCTGCGTAATGACCACCGGGCGGTGGGTCTCGTTGACTTGCCTCAAGAGTTCAGAAGACCGGGTCTTCATGTAGGTAATCGGTTCGATGTCTTCCTTCACATTCATGGGTTTCCACCTCGCGCAGTGCCAAACACGGCATCACATTTGGGGCGCAATGCTCAACCCACGTACTCCTCCGCCAGCTCCATCGCCATGTCCACCCACTCCCACATCCGCCGCGGTTCGTTGCCGCAGGTGTGGAGGTCTTTCATGAGGACTTCGATGACGCAGCCGCTGGTTTTCTCGAAGCAGTCGCGGACGATGCCGCGGGTGTAGTCCACGTCCCATGTCGGCATTCCGATAACTGTCGGATTCGGTTTCCAGGAGAAGATGACCTCGTTGCCGAGCTGCTCCGCGCCGTTGGCGACGTTTGCCCACGGACTCATGCTGAGGCGGCGGAGGTTGGGGATGTGGTTGCGGATGATGCCGACTTTCTTGTCGAGCGGCTCGCAGCATCCATAGCCGGCCAGGCCGAAGTGGGACAGGAACCGGCCTTCATACTGCAAGGCGAATTCTTCGTGCATGGCGGGTGACACGTCGGCGAAGATCTGCGTCGTGGCGTGCGCCCACTGATCTTTGGGACGGACGTGCGTTCCATCGAAGTCGGTCTGCGGCAACTCGTCGGTGAAGCCCATACCTCCGGGGCCGACGCCGACGTTTCCGTTGTTGAGGGCCAGGACGTTGAGCTTCTCATACTGCTCAAGCTGGTTGAGATGCCATTGTGTCATCCGCTCCATCCAGGCATGAACCCATTCGGGGCGATCAATCATGTCGGAGAAGGCCTTCTCCAATCCACGCCACTGGATGAACAGGTCCATGATGGAGAACCAGTAGCCGCAGACGCCGCGCTTCTCGACGGCCAGAAGGCCGTCATACAGTTCGGAGAGTTGCTGGAATTGCCGTTCGGTCCCTTCCCAGTCCACGGTGATTTCGCCGAGGGGTATCATGGCGGGATCAGCATCGTCATCAAGCACGGTGTTGTAGCACGCAGCACCGAAGTCGTGGTCGGGTCGAGTGGTCTCGATACCGATGCCCCAATCCACGCCCCGAAGCGCGATGGGGGAATAGGTTTTCGCCTCATACACATGATCGTCCTTGATATGTTCGGCATGGTAGAGCGTCGTCAGCAGCCACCACTCCTGACCGCGGGCGAACTCGTCCTCGGTCTCCATGGTGATCTCGCCTTTGGTCTCGTGCCAGGTTCCGTTCTGCAGCAGGATCATGGGACGAACCCGCTCGAGGCGGTTGTGCCGCCTCCACAGTTCCTTCTTCTCCTCCTGAATCGGCAGCGCAGCAATCTCGGCGAGCTGCTTTGCCAGGTTACGCAAAACCATCTTCTCTTTGTCGATCAAGGTTTGTGACCCTCCTCTGAATGAGTTTCAACGCTCCGTTCGTCCAGGAGTACAACTCCCGGACGAACGGCGAGGACCAGTGCAACTCCTGGACGAACGGCGCGTCGTTTTCACTATCGCCGAACTTCGATGTCGGCGAGAAGGAGCGCCAGACGCTCCCGATATGCTTCAGCTACCTTTGGATCACCGCTTCGCTTCACAACGGTGTCGACTGCTTCTTTCAACAGGGCCTCGGCACGTTGCTTGAGAGCGGCGTCTTTGTCCTTCACTTGCGCAAGGCTATCACGCACCAGAGACAACAACGCGAAGTCCTCCGCCCCCTGCCGCCAGGCTTCCAGACGACGACTGGATATTGCGGCAGTGGCGCCGGGGTAAAGGAGCGAGGGATCGTAAGCTGAAGTCGTCGTGTGGCGGTTCCAGGGATCTCCATAGTGACTCGAAACCGTCCAGTAGCAGGTGCCCGTGAGGCCCTGTTGGAAGGTGAACCAGTGACGGACGAGGTAGTCGCGATAGGCGGGGCGCGCTTTCTCGTTGGCGCCTTCGGAGTAGTAGTACATCCAGATCGGTTTGCCGGTGGAACGCATGAATTCTATGCTCGGCTTCGAGGCTTCGCTGACGAAGGCGTTGTAGTGCGGACACCACACATCAGTGACACTTGCCACCGCCTGGGCCTGGCCGGGTTCGCCAACGCAATCGGAGACGACCAACAACTTTGGGTCGGCTTCCTTAATCCAGGTTGCCATCTTGAGGTATTGATCGTTGAGGCTCTCATCCATCGGGTTCAACCAGAAGTCGCTGTAGGTCAACCCAGCGGCGAGGAGGTGGTCGCGAACCGAGAGCACGGACTGCTTGAAGGTGGCGACCCAGGCAGCCGTTCCCCATCCTTCCATGTAGGGCTTCACCTGCTCCGCATTGCCGCGTTGCTCCACACCGGCGACGACCACGTAGAACCTGGCTCCTGGCCCGCCGAGCGATTTCTTGAGCCGAAGGATCTGGTCGAATTCCGTGAAGTCCAGTCCGGGTTTGTTCTGGTCGGTTCCGAACATCATGAAGAAGTCGGTCTGCCCGGCATAGTGAGGCCGCAGGCGACAACTCAACAGCATGAAGGCGTTGAACCGACGCCCGGCGAGAGTCTTGACGTATTCCTCCTCCAGCGACTTCACGTCCAGTGTGTCCCACCCGAACACCGATTCGGGGACAACCTCCGGCAACCGGGGCGGGAGGACCTTCATTATGACTTCCACGCTTTTCTCCTTCTTCGAGACGGTGAGCGGGGAGAAGGCGATTGTCAGGTGATACTCACCGACGGCAACGTCACGAGTGCAGAAGTTCAGGAAGAGCTGCCGTGTCTCGCCCGGCGGTATCTCGAGTTTGCGGATCTCGTCCGCTGGCGGCAGAGCGTCGGCGGTTACCCGCCCATCCGCAGTGCGGACGAAGGTGGGAACGAGAACTTGCGGCTGCGGAGTGCCTCCCAGCAGGATGCGACCAACGAGGGTCTCGTTCGTCAGGTTGGTCACCATCAAGGCTCGTGATTCGGTAGCGTTGCGAAGCATGGAAACGGATAGCGTCTTCGTCTCTCCCGAAATCTCTGAGATGGGTATCTTCGGAGGGAAATTCAACCACGGATTGCGCTCCCAGATTACATACTCTTCCCCTCCGAGAGCCGCTTTGAGTTTGGCCGCCGCCAACCCCTCTTTCCGCTCGCGCAGTGTCTCAAGGGCTTTCTGTTCTGTTTGATACTTCTCCGACGTCGTTGCCGACGGATGAAAGGCATCGAGGTCTTTGCCAAGCGCAGCCACGGATTCGATCAGCTTCCGGTCCTTCAGGCCGTTCACTTCCGTGGACAATCCCTGCACCTGCGCCCGAAGCTCCTCTCGGGCACGGTTCAGATAACCCGTGAAGGAACCAAAGATCAATCGCCCGAAGGAACCCGGCGCACCGAAGCTGGAGGATCCGGTGGCAGACCAGCAACTCAACTCCCCACGCGGCTTTTCCTCGCGGCAGAAGTTGACGAACCACGAGTCGCCGTCGGTGACCGCCGGAACTCCAACCTCGGAAACGGGAAGGGCGACCTCGCACGTCCAAGCGTTTGCCTCTCGGGCCGTTGCCGCAGACCATTTCCCGTTCCAGAGGCGGTCTTCGGTCAGGGCATCGTACTGAGTTCCGCGAGCGTTGACGATGAAGTGGAAGTAGACCGCGCGGCTGCGATTCGTGTCGAGGAAGATCTCGATGCAGTCGTCGTTCCAGACGCCTCCGTCGCGATCGGCAGTGAGGTCTTTCAGCTTCGCCATCCGATCCTCAAGGCATCGGAAACCAAAGAATACCGTCTTACCATCGCGAAGCAGAAGAACCTGGGTCTGCTGGGTAGGTTTGCCTTGTCCCGTCGGGTTCACGAACCCGGCGAGGCGAGTCGCCTTTTTCCAGGAAGCCTCATCCAGTTTGCCGTCCACCTTGATCTGCGGCTTGGAGTCAAGCAAGGAGACCACCTTCAACCCTGCGGTGGTCGCCTCTTTCACGCCGAGGGTGTAGTGAGCGTACACGAAGCCCTTGAGGTCGGCGTCCTCATTCGTGTTGGGCATTCGATCCCAGCCTTCCCCCGCGCGGCGGTAGTGTTCGATGCGCAGATTGTAGTCACCCGGAGGCGCATCGAGGGGCACAGTCAACTCGTAAGTGTGCTGTATGATGTCGCCGACTTTCGATTGCTCCGTGGCGGCGGAATAGGTAAGAGCGGAGGAAAACTTCGGGCCCGAGGGCAAATGGAGAAGCTCCATCACCGTGGTCCACCGTCCGTCAGGAACTTCGTCCACGCGCCACTTTACCGACACGCGAATCGTCTCGCCGGGCCCGAGGGTCTTTGGTGCGTCTACTTTCTGAACGTTGAGTTTGCCGGAGGCAGAGGCGCCAGTGACGCCAAGAAGCCACACCGCTCCCAGCAGCAGGCATCGGACTACTCGAAGATACGGGTACACTATGACACCTCGCATCAAGTAAGAGAACCGTGGCGGCTCTCCGAGGCGCGACCTGGAGTGACTGAATCGAGCTTCTCACCGATACGCCGTAACGTGCCGACCGTCCAAGCTGCGGGAGTCCCCTCTCCTTGAGGGTCGAAGTGCCCATGCCGTTAAGTCTGGCTTAGAAGTTCATGGACTGATGAATGGCTCTCACTACGCTTGCGGCGTCGGGGAGGTAAACGTCTTCCAGCGAATAGGGGAAAGGTGTGTCGAAACCGGTCACCCGGATGATAGGCGCTTCCAAGCTCAACAAGGCTCGTTCAGAGACCTGGGCCGCGATCTCCGCGCCGAACCCGCAGGTCTTGGGCGCTTCATGGACAATCACCAGACGACCGGTTTTCCTAACGGACCCGAGGATCGTGTCCAGATCGAAAGGCATGATCGTGCGGAGGTCGATCACTTCACAGGAGACCCCCTCCTTCTCAACCGCCTCCGCCGCCTCCATGCAAACGTGCAGCATGGTCCCGTAACCGATCAACGTGAGGTCCTCTCCCTCGCGGGTCACTTTCGCTTCGCCGAGGGGGACCATGTAGGGCTCCTCCGGCACCTCGCCTCGGACCGCGCGGTAGATTTTTTTCGGCTCGAGAAAGATGACAGGGTCCGGATCCCTGATGGACGAGATGAGGAGTCCTTTCGCGTCGTAAGGATTCGACGGGATGACGACTTTGAGACCGGCGGTGTGCGCGAAGTAGGCCTCCGGGCTTTGGGAATGGTAGTGGCCTCCGCGGATTCCGCCGCCGTAAGGTGAACGGACAACCATCGGCACCGAGTATTGGCCGCCGGTGCGATACCTCATCTTCGCCATCTCATTGACGATGAGATCGAAGGCCGGATAGATGAAGTCAACAAATTGGATCTCAGGGACCGGACGAAGGCCGTTGAGCGCCAAACCGATGGAAGTCCCGATGATCCCGCCTTCGGAGAGAGGCGTGTCGATCACCCGGTCCTCACCAAAGTGCTCCTGGAATCCTTTGGTCAGGACAAACACACCCCCGGCATGACCGATGTCCTCGCCCAGTAGAACGACACGCTCGTCTCGTTCCATTTCTGCCCATAGCCCCTGGCTGAGGGCTTGGAGTAAAGTGATTTCCGGCAATGATGCTTTCCTTTGTCGCGATCCGTACGGAGTGATTCGTGAAGGTGACGTGTGATGCGTGCGGACCGGGCTGCTGAGATAAGCCCTTCACGCCCCCGGCATCACGTCTGCCCAACCTTCAACCTGGCAAACTCGTCTTGTTCCTTTAGATTCCACGTCGGTGTTTCATACACATCTTCAAACAAGGACTCTACCGGTGGCATGGGGGTATTTTCCGCGACATCGAAGGCTTCTTTCGCGTGAGCTTCCGCTTCCGCGCAGAGCCTTTCGTCGTCTTCCTTGCACCAGAGTCCTTTCTGCTCGAGATAGATCCGGAAGCGATCAATGGGATCTTTCTGTTTCCAGAGGTCCACTTCCGCCTGATCGCGGTAGCGACGTGGATCGTCCGACGTGGAATGAGGCCCGATCCGGTAAGTAAGGACTTCGAGGAGGGTCGGCCCTCCACCGCGTCGCGCTTTGGCGACGGCCTGCTGGGTGGCTACGTATACCGCCAGCACGTCGTTTCCATCCACCTGTCGCCCCTCGAAGCCATACGCCATTGCTTTGATATGGATTGAGCCCGAGGCTGTCTGTTTGGAGAAGGGACAGGAGATGGCCCACTGGTTGTTCTTGCAGAACAGGACGATTGGCACCCGGTACACTCCGGCAAAGTTCATCCCCGTGTGGAAGTCGCCCTGGGAGGTCGCGCCGTCCCCGAAATAGACCAGCGTGACTCGTCCGTCTTTCTTCATCTTCGACGCCCAGGCGGCGCCAACCGCGATGGGAATCTGGGTGCCCACGGGACTGGAGGCGGGCACGAAGTTCACGGACCCATCCCCGAAGTGCGAAGGCATCTGACGGCCCTTGAGCAGATCTTTGGCGTTGCCACAGGCTTGATGGTAGAGACGCTCGACGGGCATCCCTCGCAAAAACGCCGCGCCCGGCTCACGGTAGGCTGCAACAATCAGATCCGAGGGTTCCAGAGCGTAGGCACTGCCGATCTGAGCGGCCTCCTCACCGGTAGAGGGCACATAGAACCCGATCTTCCCCTGACGCTGAAGGATGACACTTGTGGTGTCCACCGCGCGGGTCAGAACCATCATCCGATAGAGATTGAGCAGAGCGTCTTCCTCCAGGTTGGGATCGAGATCCGAACGGCAAGTTCCATCCGGCGCGATAATCTGAAAAGGTTCCTCGAATTCTTTCATATTCGCCTTCAAACTTTGCGACGTATATTTACCCCAAGGAAGAGGGGCGTCAAACCGTACCGGCGGAGGACCAAAGCTGCAACTCGGTCCCGCGAGCCCCTAAAACAAGGAGGGCATGACGACTACCAGGGAGCCGCCCTCCAGGTATTCTTTGCAGATCCGCTGGATATCTGCAGCGGTCACCTGACGGACTTTCTGAGAAAAGGTTTCGTCAAACTCGTATCCCATCCCCAAAGACTCAAATAACCCATAATGCCAGGCGCGTTCTCGAACGCGTTGGTGGGAAAGCGCAAAAGTGCCAATGAGGTACTCTTTGGCCCGCGCCAGTTCTGAGGAAGAAGGGCCGTTGCTTTTCAGATCGTCGAGGTTGGCCAGGATGCGCTCTTTCGCCAACTCGATGCTCATCGGGTTGGTCTGCAGGAAGACAAGCATTTCGCTCGCATAGCGCCTGGGGGTGAAGGTTGCGGCCGCTTCATAGGCGATGGCCTCCGTCGTCCGCAGGTCTTTGTAGAGACGAGCCCCCATGCCCTCTCCCAGAAGAGTGGTCAGGGCTCGCAGGGGAATGTAGTCGGGGTGGCTGACCGAGGGCAAGGCAAAGCCCATGAGGATTTGCGCCGTACTGCTGTCACGCTCTCTGACTTTGATGGGAGATTCTTCCCGCTCGGCAAACACGGGCTGCTGCGGTTCCGGCATGTTGGTGGAAGGGAGCTCGGAAAAGGCCGCTTCGACACCAGCCGAGACCTCCCGGCTATCGAAGTCCCCGACCACGACCAGGATTGTGGCGCTCGCGATGTAGTGCTTTCGATGGAACTCAACCAGGTCGTCACGCTGGATTTTCTTCACGGTTGCCTCAAGGCCGATTGGGGAAAGACCGTAGGAGATAGGCTGTCCTTCTCCATTGACGTAGAGGGATTCCCTCAGTGACTGGTAGGACCAGGCTCGCAGGTTGTCCGGAAGTTGCCGAATTTGTCCCTGCGTTTCCCGGCGCACCTTTTCAATGTCTCCCGGGTCGAATCCGGGATGGAGGAGCAAGTCCGACACGATCGAAAGCAACCGGAGGGAGTCGCCCCCGCCTCCGGTCGCGAACAACTCGACGTAGTCATCCCCGACACTGACGTCGATCCCGGCGCCCATCTCCGCCAGTTGGTTCTCCAGCTCATCGGAGGACCGGCGAGTCGATCCCCGAAGAAGCACTTGCTGCAGGAAGTACCGAAGTCCGGACTGCAAAGGCGGTTCCAGTTCTGCGCCGCATTTGACGAAGGCCGAAACGGCAACCATGCGGGAGGAATGGTCTTCTTGCAGGAGGAGAGTCAAGCCGTTGGGAAGCAACTTCTTGAGGGGGCGCGCCGTTTCCGGGGCGGCCAAGGCGGCCCTCCCGTGGCTCAGCAAAAAAGAAACCAGGAGAAGCCCCTGGGAAACACGGCCGAACATGTTTGGAC
>JACQGJ010000508.1 GCA_016199605.1 Armatimonadota bacterium
AGGCTGACGGTCATCTGCAGAAATGGTTCGAGCCGACCTTCGATGACTCCACTTGGCTGCCGATCAGCATCGAGTCGGCGTGGGAAGAACAAGGACAGAAGTATGATGGCATCGCCTGGTATCGCGGCTCCTTCGACCTTCCGGCAAAGTCCGAGCAGCTCGCGGCGGAGATTGCCTTCGGCGGTGTGGACGAGATCGCCTGGGTCTGGATCAGCGGCCAATACGTCGGCCAGCACGACCTCGGCACCGAGGGTTGGGACAAGCCGTTCACCCTCGACGTGACGAAGGAGTTGAAGTGGGGGCAGAAGAACCAGATCACCGTGCGAGTGTATGACAGCGCGTATGCGGGTGGAATCTGGAAGCCGGTGAAGATTGAGGTGCTGAAGTAGGGTGTACGATGTTCGTCCAGGAGTTGCACTCCTGGACGTGACTAAGAACGGCGAGTTGGACTCGCTGGTAACCAACGAACAGTATGCCAAGTTCCTCGACTGGATGAAGAAGACGAATGACCACGGCAAGTGCTTCAGCGGTCGTGAAGACTTATGGTTTCGGAGTGTGGCTGTTGGAGCGGGTCGCGCAGTTTCCCCCGCAAACATCGGTTCAGCCGGGGCGCTGAGTTGACCTTGGTACCTGCTTCCCCGAAAGCCGGAGGGACGGATCTTGTGATGGGCGAGTCGAGTGGAAGGTCCCCTTCTGAAGGTTGTATCATATTAGTGCGACTTCCCAGGCGCTGCGCTCGCGAGTGCCTTGACACGGCTCGGCATCCCTCTTATGCTGTGGGTGTCTGAGATGCAACAACTCACTCCCAGCATTCTACTGACATAGTTGATTGGAGGCACACCGATGACACCTGCCGTAGCAGAGGCCATTGAGAGCGTTCTGAAACTGCCGCCACGCGAGAGGGCCGATCTCGCGACTCGCCTCATCGAGAGCCTGGACGAGGAGGTAGACGAGGAAGTCACAGCCGCCTGGGACGCTGAGATAGCGCACCGAATACGCGAGTTGGACGCGGGTTTGGCAGAGCCGATTCCCTGGCTCCAAGCGCGAGACATGATTCTGGGTTTGGACGATGGGTTTGGCAGAGCTTGAGCTGCATCCTGAAGCTGTGGCGGAGGCGAAGGCGACGCGGGAATGGTACGCAGAGCGCAGCCCTCGCGCTGCCGCGAGGTTCGTCACTGAATTGGACGGCGCCATCGAGCGGATCCGAGAGTCCCCCGATTTGTGGCCGTCTTACCTGCATGGCACACGCAGGTGTCTTTTGCACCATTTCCCCTATCAGATCGTGTACCGCCAACTCGACGACGTCCTCCAGGTGGTCGCTGTAGCCCACTGCCGTCGTAGACCAGGCTACTGGAGATACAGGTAGTCGAGGAGAGCGACGGGCAAATGTCACTTCTCTCTTTCCCGATGAAAGGCGAGGACCCTCCCGGTGGCGGAATCCTCGCAGCAGTGATGTTCACGGGCATTTCGCAGTATCGTCGGGGGCTTGAGTAACCTCCACGGAGTGAAGGGCAAACTGCGCGTGTAATCCATCGCAGAGCCAGTGAAGACTCCTGGGCGAACGTGACACCGAGCAAAGACCTTCCATGAGAAAGTACCACAGACACACATCGCGCCTGCGAAGCATGGCGCTGTTCCTTCCGGCTCTGCTGGCGTTGGCAGCGGCCCCTTCGACAACTAACGCGGACGGAGCAGCACCCCCGAAGCCCTCCGCTATGACAATGCCCTTCACCGAAGTTTGGCGCAGGGACGAGCCGTTGCGGATTGAGGCGGCCTCCTCGGTCAAGGTAGCCCTCCCGGCGATTCCGGCAAAGAAGGGGCATGCCATCGCGTTGCGCTTTCAATCGCGCGTCAACGGCTACTCCGGATGGAACACCTTCCTGGGTATCCTCGTCAATGGCGTTCCCGCGGAGGAGAAGATGAAAGACGGGACCTCGCGTATTCTCAACCGCCAGCCCATGATGAGCACCGCATACGGCAATCAGGCTCTCGCCTCACAACATCACTATCTCACCTTCTTCACCCAGCGTATGGACTGGGTGGATACCGCGGTGACCGATGCCGTCCAGCGGTTGGAGGGAACGTGGTTCGTTCTTCGCATTGACGATCTGTTGCTCCCGAAGGGCGAGACTACCATTGAATTCAGCAACGCCTACGGGAATCGCGACACCTACGTCGAGGTCGGCTCCCTCTCTGCGGGTTACATGGCCGAGGGGCAGGAGAGTGCCGACAGCCGACCGATCGCGACGAAGATGCGGTTTCTGTCCGTGTGGGAGCACCCCGAGTCGGTGCGACTCGGCGGCGGCAAATCGCTGGACCTAACGTTCCCCTCCCCCAGGGAACCGGGCGGCGGAAAACTCGCGCTTCGCTTCCGGGCGCGCCTCGACTACCCCATTTTTGAGGGATGGAACACCTTCCTGAAACTCACCCTCAACGGCGAGCCGCTGACGGAAACCGACAAGTACGTTGAGACACGTCTGCTGAATCGTGCGCCGGTCTTTGCCTCGAAGTTCGGGACCCTGGCCATGGCCTCGGGCAACCGGTACATCACCTTCTTCACTCCCGACATCGACCGCATCAATGCGGATTGGGTGACGGACGAGACCCAGCGCCGTGAAGCAACCTGGTATGTGCTCCGCATTGACGACATGGTGAAGAA
>JACQGJ010000054.1 GCA_016199605.1 Armatimonadota bacterium
ATCCTGGGACTTCTTGGTTTGATTTTTCTGATCGCCTCCGGGGACTCCAAAACAGTCCCTCGTCTCATCATTGGTCTCGTCCTGCTCGTATCCGCTGGCGCACTCATTGCCGCTACCCGCTTGCAGCCTCAAGAGATCACCGTCGAACAGAAGATCGATCTATCCGGCGATGTCTCGGTGCAGGACATGAAATGCACATCGTGCGGCGGGACGCTGGGCGAGAAATCCATCTCTGTGAAAGCCGGAGCGGTATTCGTCAACTGCGAGTACTGTGGCGCGGCGTATCAGTTGGAGGAGGCGCCGAAGTGGTAGACGACCGCAAGCGGCAGCAGGGCCTTCCGGTGATGACATGGAGACTGCGGTGCTGATTTTCCTCGACGAGTCCGGCGACTCTGGCTTCAAGAAGGCCCGTGGGTCATCGTCCATCTTTGTGATTACGCTGGTTATCTTCAACGACCCGCTGGACGCGGAGGAAACAGCGCTCACGATTAAACGACTCAGACGCCGGCTGGCGCTGCGAGACGAGTTTGAATTCAAGTTCAGCAAGTGTTCAGCGGGGTTCCGATCGGAGTTTTTTCAGGCGGTCGCGGGGTCTCCCTTTCGTGTCAGGTCCCTGGTCGTCCGCAAGGATATAGTGGAGAGCCCGGAATTGCAGAAGAAGCGGGACTCCTTCTATGGATACTTCGTCAGACAAGTGATCCACCGGAACAAGGATGCCATGACCAACGCGAAACTGCGAATTGATGGTAGCGGTGACCGAGCGTTTCGTCAGCAACTCGCCGCAGCATTGCGAAAGGAATTTAACAGGGACAGGATGGTTCTTGTGGATGTGAGAACTCAGAAATCACACAACAGCGTGCTCATTCAGCTTGCTGACATGGTTGCTGGTGAGTGTCGCAGGCGTCACGAGGGAAGCGCACGGGATGCCAATTCGTACTTTGGGTTGCTGAAGGTAAAGATCGAGGATGAATGGGTGTTTGCTTGAAGAATCAGGAGGGTCGACCCCACTCCTATCCCGACTGTCTCGGGCAAACACACCATACGGCGGCCGTTCGGTAGTGGGGCCATTTTGTAGCCACAGTATACGCGTGGATTTCAGACGTGTCAACTCCAATTCGATAGTCCGGGCAGAAACATGGAGTCAATTTCCAATCAGTTTGGCGGGGAACAGTCAGTACGCCTCGCAAGCAGTCGCCTGACCCATCGCGTCGGGCGTGACCTGTCCCTGTTTGCCAAGCAGGCGAAGGGTCTGTTGGGGCGGAGCTCGGTTCAGACCGCGCCAGGGCTGCACACCTACCGCTTCACGCCTGACGGCGGAACCCTTCGGTTGCATCTGCGCGTCGAACCTGACGGCAACGGAGTCCTGTTTGTCGATGTGACAGAGGTGATTCACCTGTCGGCTACTGCAACGGTCATTGCGAAGCTGCTGCTCGACGGCACGCGTCGGGAGGAAGTCATCCTGTTGATGCAACGTCATTATTCGGGCGCGACGCGCCGGCAGTTGCAGGAGGACTGTGACCGCATATCGAAGACGCTCTCGGCATTCATTCATCCCACTAATGGTTGCCGAACCTGCGCCGCAGCGGAACTGAGCGAACCGTTCGAGCGGTGTCCCCTGTTCAGCACCCGAGCCCGCGCGCCGTACAAAGCAGACCTCGCTATCACTTACGCCTGCAATAACGAGTGTCCCCACTGTTACAACGAGCCGGATCGGTTCGACCTCGAGTCCCTCCCACTGGGAGAGTGGAAGCAGGTCATTGATCGGCTCGTTGAGGTGGGAGTGCCCCATCTCATCCTGACTGGCGGCGAGGCGACGCTACATCCCGACCTTCCGGACATCATCTGCCATGCAGATAAGGCCGGTCCCATCGTCGGGCTGAATACCAATGGCCGCCGAATCGCTCATCATCCCTACATGGTGGAACTCGCAGCCGCGGGTCTGAACCACGTGCAGGTGACCCTCGAATCCGTGAAGCCCGAAGTTCACGACGCGATGGTCGGCGCCACGGCGTGGAAGCAAACGGTGAAAGGGATTGAGACTGCTCAGCAAACCAGGGTCCACACGATCACCAACACGACGCTGACACGTCCCAACGCCAACCACGTCGAGGAGACCATCGAGTTCCTGCACTCACTCGGCATCCGCACCTTTGCCATGAACGGGATGATCTACTCCGGCGGAGGCAACTGCAACCCCGACGCAATTCCGGAGCAGATGCTGCCTCCCATTCTCGTCCGCGTCCGCGACAAGGCTGCCGAGTTGGGAATGAAGTTCCTCTGGTATACGCCGACCGAGTATTGCCGCATGTCGCCAGTTGAGCTGGAGATCGGCGCGAAGCGCTGCAACGCCGCCGAGTACTCGATCTGTATCGAACCCAATGGCGACGTGCTGCCTTGTCAATCCTTCTATACGAGCGGCGGCAACCTCCTGCGCGACCCGTGGGAGCGGATCTGGAACAGCGACCTGTTCCGCAGCTTTCGTGAGCGAGAGGAAGACCCGCGTGCCGCGGGGCTTCCGGAGATGTGCTGGGAATGCCCGGACTTGCCGCTGTGCGGGGGAGGATGTCGGATCGAGAGGGAAGCGCGGGACAACGCGGCGCCCTCTGACTGCGCAATCTGTTCGGGCAACGGCTGCGCTGTCCCGTCTGGAGGAGGAAAGTCGCATTGACAACAAAGCTCAAGAATCCGGATGACTACGGGCGTCTGCTTGAAGACCTCAAAGCCCGCATCCAGGCGTCCCGAACCCGCGCCGCGTTGGCTGTCAACAGCGAACTCATCGGTTTGTATTGGGACATGGGCAGGATGATCGTCGAACGCCAGCAGACGCACGGTTGGGGGAATGCCGTGATTGACCGGGTGAGTCAAGACCTGCGACGGGCGTTTCCTGACAGCAAAGGCTTCTCCCGTCGCAACCTTTATTTGATGCGTGAGTTTCATTTGTCTTACCGGGAGGCGGGTGAATTTGTGCAGCAACTTGCTGCACAAATTCCCTGGTGGCACAACGTGCTGATCTTCAGTCGCGTGAAAGATCCTGCGGGCCGCACGTATTACCTGCGTGCCTGCCTACAACACGGTTGGAGCCGCAATGTCCTGCTGCACCAGATCGAGACCGACGCCTACAGTCGTCATGCCCTTGCTCCCAAGACGACCAGCTTCCAAGAGACATTGCCCGCGCCTCTGGGAGAGCAAGCGGATGAGATGTTGAAAGACCCGTACATCTTTGACTTCGTGACTCTCGAAGAGGCTGCACGGGAAACCGACCTGGAACGAGCCTTGCTCAACCGACTGCGCGACTTTCTGCTGGAATTGGGCGGGGGGTTCGCTTTCCTGGGCAGCCAGTATCCTTTGGAGGCAGGCGGCAAGGAATACTTCCTCGACTTGCTTTTCTACCACCGCCTCCTACGTTGTCTTGTGGCGGTTGAGTTGAAAGTGGGTGAGTTCGAGCCCGAAATGGCGGGAAAGATGAATTTCTACTTGAATGTGCTGGATGACAAGGTGAGGCTGGCGGACGAGAACCCTTCCATCGGGGTCATTCTTTGCACCAACAAAAACACCGTTGTCGCTGAATATGCCTTGCGCAGGTCCGGCGCGCCGGTGGGGGTCTCCGAATACCAGGTCACCCGTCGTCTTCCCAAGGAACTGCAAGACGCCCTTCCCAGCGCGAGCCAACTGGAGAGAGAACTTGGCGAAATGCTGGAGAAGCGGGAATAGCCATGAAGAACGAATGGTTCAGGTTTGGGGATGCGGTTGCTATGATTGCCTCGCTCTACATGATCGTCTTCTTGGTCCTTGAGTGGATAGACCGATTCAGTCGGGGGTTCGGCACCTTCGAGCGATGGCAGTATGCGGGTTACACGTGGTGGCGTGTGTTCTTTGCCCTCTCCGCTCTCTTCTTGGTGGTCTGGAGTCGGTATCGCTATCGCGAGGAAATCCCCGGCTGGTTCTTGGTATGTCTCGCGTTCGTCGTATTCTCAGGAATCGTGAGCCTCGTGGTGCGGTTGCGGTAGACCACCGGCGAGGCATTTGACAGGAGAGTAAAGCAGAAGATGCCTACAGAGTTAGTTGCCAGGACAAAGTCCATCTTCCATCCCGCCCGTATGCGGTTGCAACTTCCGCAACCCGAACCCGTCACGCCGGGCCTGTACCACTTCACCCGTGAAGTCGACGGTTTCCCGTCGCGCTTCCATTTGCGCATCGACCCTGACGGACACGGGTTGCTGATAGCCAACGCTTCCATGGCCTGCCGGCTGTCGCCCTCGGGTGTATTCATGGCGCGGTCGCTGCTCAGCAAAGAGGAGAAGGGATGGACCTTCACGCAAATGGCGCAGCGGTTTCGCGGGGTCTCGCGCCGGCAGCTTGAAAAGGACTATGAGACTCTCCACCGGTTCATCCACTCCCTCGCAGCGCCGGGGGACAACTATCCCATCACGAATCTCGATGATCCCTGGGCGATGCCTCACGCTCGCCAACTGAGCGCGCCGCTGCGGGCGGACATGCCGGTGGGCAAAGACGCCGAGGAGGCAGGGATACAGATTCTGCATCG
>JACQGJ010000518.1 GCA_016199605.1 Armatimonadota bacterium
GTTGACATCGTTGTGGAGATCGCATTCCCACGGGGGCTTCAACTCCTCGTTCCACTTCCCCTGAAGATTGACGGGAACACTGGCTCCGAGAGAACTTGCCTGGAGCAGATAGCGACCGAAATTGAAGTACAGGGCAATCAAGCCCTCATCGGTTTTTCCCGACCGCCATGCGGCGAGACGTTCATCAGCCGGCAGGTCCTCACGACCCGAGCCGAGATCAATAGTCACTCGCGAGTAGACCCGACGGTGCTGCTCAACGTGGGTCTCGAGCAGTTCTCCCCACGATTCCTGCCCAGCCTCCAATTGTTGCCTGCATTGACCCGTCGCGTCGCCACCATCAATCGCCACTGCCATGGAAACGTGAATAACCGCCTCGGAGCAATCGGTCAGCATGAGTGCAGCGTCCGCGCCGTCCACGGGCGTTGTGTTTCCGCTCTTCAAAACCACTCGCGCTTCGGCGGCGAACTGCAGACCTTCCACAAATGTCCCTGAGAACCCAAAAGCGTCAGCCCGCATCCATGGGGACAGGTCACACTCCGGGTCTTCAAGGCGTGCAAGGGCCGCCTTGAATGTGCAGGGAACCTCCGACTTGACGCGAATCATTAGCAGTGGCATCGCCGCGTGAGCTAAGATTTCGCGCTGGTAGGAACCATCACCCGCCGTGTAGTTGACCGTCACGATACCGGTTGCGAGATTGAGCTCGCGGCGATAGTTGGAGACTTCACCGTGCTGGAACTCAAGGAAGAGGTCTCCGACTGGCTGATAGGATCCCACTCGATTCTTCGTTCCACTGACGCCTCCCGGCCCGCCCAGCCGTTGGTTCGCCAGCGTTCCGGACTCGAAGACCTTTCCCTCGAAGAAGAGTCGGCGGATTTCAGCAAGGTGCTGATGCTTCTCCTCGACATCGCGTTCGCGATGTGTCGCCCGCCACAACCATTCGTGGTTCAGCGCGATGCGTTCCTTCTCAATGCTTCCGCAGACCATCCCGGCCAGGACCCCGTTCCCCACCGGCAAACCTTCCTTCCATTCACAGGGAGGGGTGCGATACCAGAGTGATGAGTTCATGCTGTTCCTTTCACCTCGACCTTTCCTCCACCTGTCGCCAGGTGCAGGATCTTCTCCTCCGTAGCTTCCACGCTCGCCAACTCGCCCCTGAGACGACCTTCGTGCATGACGAGAATGCGGTCGCTCATGGCGAGGATTTCAGGAAGCTCGGAGGAAATCATGAGGATCGATTTTCCGGATCTTGCCAGCGCGCGCATCAGTTCGTGAATCTGCTGTTTGGCGGCAACATCGATGCCCCGTGTCGGCTCATCGAAAATCAGAATGTTGACGTTTGTATTCAGCCACCGGGCGAGAATCACTTTCTGCTGGTTCCCCCCACTGAGGTTGCGCACAAACTGACGCCACCCGCTGGTTCGTATGTCGAGGTCCCGAATGAAGCCGCCGCAAGTCGCGGCGGTTTTCTTCTGGCTGATGAACGGCCCCGTCTGGACCGGTCGGTAGTTGGAGACCAGCATGTTGTCCGCGACGTTCATGAGGGGAAGCATCCCCTGGTCCTTGCGATCCTCCGTCACTAATCCGATGCCGCAGTTAACGCCGTCCAGCGGACGAAGGAGGCGCGTTCGCTTGCCGTTGACCAGGATCTCGCCGCTCGACCTTCGGTCCGCCCCGAAAATCGCTCGAGCCAACTCGGTGCGGCCCGCACCGACCAGCCCGGCGATCCCAAGGATCTCGCCTTGACGGAGGGAGAACGAGATATCCTTGAGGCATCCCTCCGTGCACAGGCCACGGACTTCGAGCAGAACTTCCTTGTCGGCCACGCTTGTTGCACGCTGAGTCGGCTCGAGGTCTCTGCCGACCATCATCCTGATGAGGTCGGCACGATTCAGTTGATCGACCGGCTCCGTGCCGATGAGTTTCCCGTCTCGCAGCACCGTGACACGATCGGCAAGATCAAATACCTCCTCCAGCCGGTGTGAGATGTAGAGGATCGACGCGCCCTTCGCTTTGAGGGACCGGATCATCGAGAACAGTCGCTCCAGGTCCGCGCTGGTGAGGACGGCGGAAGGCTCGTCCATGACGATCAACTCCGCATTCAGCAGAAGAGCTTTTGCGATTTCGACCATCTGCCGTTGCGCTACGGTCAATCGTAAGACCGGCACTGTGATGTCCACGCGGGCTCCCAGCTCCTCAAGGATCCTGTGGGTTTCCTCCGTCATCCTGCGACGGTCGAGGAACACCCTCAACCGTCGCGACTCCCTTCCCAGGAAGATGTTCTCGACGGCGTTGAGTGAGGGGGCCAGGACCAACTCCTGGTAAATCACAGCGATACCGAGTTCCCGAGCCTCGAGAGGGTTGCTGAGGTGCGTGGCGACGCCTCGGAGCAGGATTTGTCCGCTGGACCTGGGCAGCGCGCCGGCGAGAATCTTGATGAGGGTCGATTTCCCCGCTCCGTTCTCGCCGACCAACGCGTGGACCTCGCCTCGCCGCACGCAGAAGTCAACCTGATTCAGGGCCCGCACCCCGGCAAAGTCCTTCGTTATCTTCCGCATTTCCAGGAGATAGTCGCGTGAGCCGGTTTCATCCCTGTTCATGATTCCTCCGCTCCTCAACGATCCTCCCAGGCCGGGACCTCTTCCTCCACGCAATACAGGAAGCAGAAGCACCCGGTCCGGCCCAGGTGCTTGAAGGTCCGCGTCAAAGTCTTTTGACGTTGCTCGTAAGTCTGGCCATCGAGACTCCTCAAGAAGCTGTGGAAGGATCCATGCTCTCTTCGCAACAGGACGATGAGGCGCGCGTTCTCAATCGTGGCCCGGGTTTTCTTCATGTTCCGAACGATGCTCGAGTCGGCCATGAGTCGGTTGATCTCCGGCACGTCGTAGCCTGCGACTTTGTCGACCTCGAAGCCTTCGAAAGCCGCGACAAAGTTTGGCCACTTCATGCGTATCACCGGCCAACTGAATCCGGCCTGAAAAATGGCTTTGGTCATCTGTTCCAGATAGCCGTCATCGTCGGTTGGTCGCGCGCGGGGTGGTATCTCAACGTGGTAAGGCATTGCTCAGTAATCTCGGTTAATCTGCGGTCAAGTCCTCTTGCTGTGGGATTATATCACAAGACATCGTTTGACTCACCGTCTTGCCTATGCTAATATCTCCGCCAGTCGGAGGGCAGGAGCAAGGCGTATGCAACCGGACAATCGAACCGCGGAATTTGCAGCAGACGATCGCATTTTCAGCGAAGGCGACCCTGCAGGTGTAATGTACTTCGTCGAGCAGGGACGAGTTGAGATACGCCACCAGGTAGAAGGCAGAGAAGAGACACTGGCGGAGATTAACCAGGGCCAGTTCTTTGGTGAGATGGCGCTCTTTGGCGACGCCCCGCGTTCTGCTTCCGCCGTCGCGGTCCGGGACAGCCGGCTGGTCTGCTATACGCGAAATGAGTTTGAATCTGCTATCCGTTCTGACCCCGAGCTGGCGATCTTCTTGATCGAAGACCTGTGCGTTCGGTTGCGAAAGGCAGACCAGTACTTGAAGGAACGGATGCACGGACCCGATTCCCAGGCGGGGGAATGGCAGGAGACCTTCCTAACGCTGCGGTCCATCATGGAGACCAGGATCAAATCGGGGAAATAGTCTCAGGACGACAATCTCGAAACCGGACAAAGGAGGCCAGGAGGAGTAACATGGCCGCCAGCGCAATTGATCTCAACCTTGAATATCTGCCAGACCTTCCCCGGAAGAAAGACTACGGAATCGGCTGTATCGGGTCCGGGTTCATCATGCGCGATTGCCACCTCGTGGCCTACAACAACGCCGGCTTCAATCCTGTCGCCATCGCTTCAAGGACTCGTGCCAACGCAGAGGAAACCGCGAAGCTGCGCAACACTAAAAAGGTTTACGACTCCTATCAAGAGTTGCTCAAGGATCCCGAAGTCGAAGTGGTTGACATCGCCGTTCCCCCCAACTACCAGTTGGAGGTGGTGCAAGAGGTGGTCAAGCACAACGACCACGTGAAGGCTCTGTTGGCTCAAAAACCGAATGGCTCCAACCTCAACGAAGCAAAAGAGATCGTGCGACTTTGCGAGGAGGCGGGAATCAAGATTGCCGTCAATCAAAATATGCGCTACGATCAGTCGATCCGAGCGCTGAAATGGATCCTCGACAAAGGATATCTGGGCGAACCTGTCCTCGCCACGATTGACATGCGCGCGATCCCTCACTGGATGCCCTGGCAGGCGGAACAGGGCTGGTGTACGTGTCGCATCATGAGCATTCACCATCTCGATTGCTTTCGGTTCCTCTTCGGGGATCCGGAGAGGGTCTTTGCCTCGTTCCGGCCAGATCCCCGGACGAAGGCCAAGTTTTCACACGAAGATGGAATCTGCCTCTACATCCTTGAGTACGCGAACGACTTTCGAGCTTCCTCCTGGGACGATGTGTGGGCGGGACCCGCACGTGAAGGAGCCGAGAAGGACCTCGGCATTCGCTGGCGAGTGGAAGGGACTGAGGGATTGGCCCGAGGGACGATCGGATGGCCCGATTACCCCTCCGGTAGCCCGAGCACCCTCGACTTCACAACGATCAAGCAGCCAGGCTACTGGTTCCAGCCTCGCTGGCCGCAAATGTGGTTCCCAGACGCTTTCGCCGGCACCATGGCGCAACTGCTGCGAGCGGTTGAGGAAGGAACAGAGCCGGAAATCAGCGGACGGGACAATCTGAAGACGATGGCGCTGGTAGATGCCGCCTACCTGTCAGCCAAAGAGCACCGGGCAGTGGCCCTGTCGGAAATGTTGGTGTGAAGTTAATGCCATTCCTACAGGTCTTGGGCGATCTTTACACAGGGAGGTACCAAAGGAATAGTCAGGCAGTTTGTGTGCCCGGCAGGGCACAGACCTTAAGGAGATCTGAATGTTAAATGGCACGATTCGGTGGTTCAGTCTAGAGAAGAACTTTGGGTTTATCATGGCGGACGAGGGCGGAGACATTTTCGTCCACGGGTCTGCGGTGACGGGTGGGACAACACGCGGGTTGAGTGAAGGGCAGCGTGTCACCTTCGAAGTGGAAGAAGCTCCCAGGGGCAAGAAAGCGGTAAACGTTACGACAACGGATGAGTTCCGGGAAGTCCCTCCCTCAGACCGTCCCAGGCGTGAGGGCGGTGGCTCTCGCGGGGGCGGCGGACGAGGTTATGGAGGAGGCAGTGGTGGCAGCGGTGGTGGCGGTGGCGGCGGACGGCCCGAACGCGCCCCGAAGCAGTGGTCGAAGAGAAGCTGGTAGTCAGCAAAGAGTCTGATCGCAGAATAGCGCAAGAGGCGACGAGAGCCATCGACCTGTCGAGGCAGTGCTGCAGGTCGATGGAGTATCGCACGATTGCGCTGTTGGAGTATCGTACTGGTAAGACTGTCCTGGTATCTGAGGAGGCGACATCATGAAACTGGGCCTGATAAACTCCGCCTGGGCGCAGTCCGGGCGTGAGACTGCGTGGGGCATCAGGGAGACGAAACAGATCGGTTTCGACACGCTGGATATCTTCACCGATCCGTTGGATATCGACGCAAAGGAGAAACGTGTAATCCTCGACACGGCGGAGGAGTGCGGCCTGCCGATCATCTCAGTATGCTGTGTGGCGGTCGGGCTCATCGACTTCAACCCCTCGGTCCAGCGGTTCAACGTGGATCGAGTGATGAGGTTCCTCGATCTGTGCTACGAGCTTCGCGCCAAGAACCTGCTCCTGGTCCTCGGCGAGTACATCTGGCAGCAGGAGGTGATCCCCCCTGAGACGCAGTGGCAATTTGCGGTCGACAACGTCAGAAAGCTGGGGAAGCACGCGAAGTCCCTGGGGCTGGAGATAGCGATTGAGTTGGAGCCCTTCAAACTCTCGCTGATCAACGATGTGGACAGGATGGCGAGTTTTCTGGAAGACGTAGGCTTGCCGCGGACGGTGAAGGCGAACTGTGACATCTCCCATCTGCACCTCGTCAGGACACCCCCCAAGGAGGTCGCAAAGCTGAAAGGCCGCATCGGCCATGTGCATCTTTCCGATTGTGATGGCAAGGTCCACGGCGACCTCCCGCCGGGCCGGGGCATCACGCCAGTCAAGAAATACCTTGAGGCGATCCGGGACACGGGCTACAACGGCGTGGTCAGCATCGAGTTGGAATACTCTCCACACCCGGACAAGATCGTTGAGTGGGTCACCGAAGCCTATCGGGAAACTGACAAGATCATGCAGTCGCTGAAGTGCCGCGGGTAGCCCACCACCCTGAGAAATGCTCCACACCATGCTTGAAGGCACGGGAGGGCGGCGGCCCTTCCGTGCCTTCGTGATTCCGAGTCCTCCTCGGCTGGGGCCCGTTGTCTTCGGGCCGTGGATCAGATCTACACCCCTTGCCTCGAGGTTCTCATGAGTAATCGCGTTTCATGGTACGCCCACCGCGACTCCAGGTCGACGTGGGTCCGGCATGCCCGTCATGATTCCCCTATCGATGACAATCGTTTCGGGCAGTCCAACTCGTTCAATCTCCTCGATTTGATGTCCCATGCCACGCAAGACTTCGAGAGTATCTTTGCTGAGCCCCGGCTCCGCGTACAGCGTATCCGGCTTCCATTGATGGTGCAGGCGTGGGGCGCGGACCGCTTCGGCAGGCGGAAGACGGAATTCCAGCAGGTAGAGCAGCACCTGAAGCACGGCGGAGATAATGCGCGGTCCACCCGGGCTGCCTGTAACCACCACGACCTTCCCACCTCGCGACACAAGGGTAGGGGTCATCGAGCTGAGAGGGCGCTTCCCCGGTTGGAGGGCGTTCGCCTCTGCTCCAACAAGCCCGTAGGCGTTCGGAGAGGCCGGGAGGGCGGAGAAGTCGTCGAGGGTGTTGTTGAGTAGGAACCCGCAACCTTCGACCACGATGGCCGATCCGTAGCTGAAGTTCAAAGAGTAGGTGTTGCTGACAGCCATTCCGTTGCGGTCGACGATACTGAAGTGAGTGGTGTCAGGTCCCTCCGTGGGAGGTTCGGCGGCTCGAACCTGATCGCTCGGGGTTGCCTTCGCCGGATCGATCGTGCCACGCAGTTGATTGACGTGGGCTGGGGAGATCAGCCATGCAACCGGTACTCCGACAAAATCGGGATCGCCAAAGTGGACGGCACGATCGGCGAAAGCCCGACGTTCCGCCTCGGCGATGAGATGCAGCGCCTGGGGAGAGCCTGCCCCAAACTGTCTGAGGTCGTAGTCCTTCAACACCTCAAGCATCTGAACCAGGAGCGTGCCGCCGGAGCTGGGCGGCGGCATCGACTCAATGTCATAGCCTCGGTACTCTCCCACGACCGGCGCGCGCACTTTCGGTTGGTAGTCCCGCAGGTCCTGCTCGGTGATGAGACCCCCGTGGCGTCGCATGAAAAGGGAGAAACGCCTCGCCGTTTCTCCCCGGTAAAATCCCGCGGCCCCCTGCTGCGCGATGCGACGCAGCGTCGCAGCCAGTTGAGGTTGACGCAACGCGCTCCCCGTAGCCAGCGTGCGGCCCCGCGGAAGGAAAACTCGACGGCTGGCAGGCCATTTCTCCAACCTGACCTGCAAGTCTCTCAACTCAGTTGACATGCAGGCATCCACTGCAAAGCCCTCTTCGGCCAGTCGTACGGCAGGGGCCAGTAGTCGTCTCCAGGGAAGCCTCCCATACCGTTTGTGTGCGAGCGCCAGCCCCGCGACAGTGCCCGGCACTCCGGCGGCCTGCGGACTCCATCGCGCCAGCTCGGTGTCCACTTCGCCGTTGACGGCGACGAACATATCTCTCCGAGCCGCCCGAGGGGCGACTTCTCGGTAGTCGAGCGCCTCGGCTTTCGCTCCACCGTTCTTCTTGACGAGCATGAAGCCTCCTCCGCCCAGATTACCATCGGCGGGATGCGCGACTGCCATCGCAAAACCGACGGCTACCGCCGCGTCGACCGCGTTGCCGCCCTGCTTCAGAATGCCCGCGCCAACTCTGGCTGCGATACCGCTCTCACAAACGATCATGCCTCCGCGTGAAGTGGCGGACTGACCGGAGGAGTGGGATTTCGCAAGAGCAGGCCCTGGCTCTCCCGATACTCGTAGACCGAGCAAACCGAGGTAGAGAAGCAAGTGAAAGGATACGCGCATATTGAAGTCGTCCGGTAGCCGAAGTGTAGCAAGACTGAATGATGGAGTCAAATCCGGTGGAGGTAATAAATGTCGGCGCGTGGTAAGGGAAGGTTCGCGGTCCTCCGGTGAGGCTCTTCAACAGAGAGGCTTATTTCCACGGTAACCGGAGATCGCCTTCGCGTCCGATACCAATCGTCCTCTCCGCCCTATTGGCGAGCCTGATCCTCCAGCAACTCCGCAATCTTCCCCGCGAACCCGATGTCGCCATCCGGCGGAACCTGATCGGCAGTGCCGAGGATGAAGGGGCTTCCTTTGTGACACCGAATCAACTCGACGACGTGCTCCCGGAGCTTCGGCCAGTCCCACGGCGACGCGAAGCTGGCTCCGGGGATCCCGCCGATCAGAACGAAGTTGGGAGGCACCAGCGAACGCAACTCCCCCAGGGAGACGTCACCCACAGGCGCGGGAGTGATCGATTCGATGAAGTCCATCCCCGTCTCAGGCATTCGATTGAGAAGTCCGAGCAACGTGCCGTCGAGGTGAGCGCCAACGAACTTGCCCGCGGCATGGAATCTCTCGACGATTGGTCGGTAATGAGGCAGAAGATACGCATCGAAGAAGCCCCCTTGATTGGTGGCAGAGAGATTGTCGGGGAACTCGATCAATTCCGCAGGCGAACTCTCCAGAATCGTCAGAGCGCGAGCCTGGGACTCGGCCAGGGCCTGCATGGTCTTCTCAACTTCCTTCCTGTGGTCTGCGAGAAGGTAACAGGTCGTAACGACTCCCGCCCATTCCGTGAACAAGGCTGACAACGGCGACCGGGGCGGAAGAGCAACCATCGGCCCGAGACCTTGCCACTTTGCTCGGCTTTGATA
>JACQGJ010000519.1 GCA_016199605.1 Armatimonadota bacterium
CAAACCTCATTTTGGAAAATGCACACCCCGAGCTCCGCCCGATTGACAACAACGCCTCCAAGTCATAAACTCCTGTTGCTGCACCTTTGGAGAGTTGAGCCAACATAGGACCACAAACGACCGGGAGAACTGCTGACATGGACCTGCACGACCTCACACGCGAGCTACACCAACGCAACGAATCGAAGATCGTCTTGCTGGTGGCCGATGGGTTGGGCGGACTGCCTCTGGAGTCTGGTGGGAAGACGGAACTGGCGACTGCTGCCACACCAAACCTGGACGCCCTGGCACGAGACAACGTGTGCGGTCTGATGACTCCCGTGTTGCCGGGAATCACACCGGGAAGCGGCCCGGGACATTTGGGGCTGTTTGGTTACGACCCTTTGGTTTACCGAATCGGTCGTGGGGTACTGGAGGCCCTGGGCGTGGATTTTGATCTTGGCCCGAACGACGTGGCTGCCCGCGGTAACTTCTGCACCGTAGATGAATCAGGAGTCATCACCGACCGCCGGGCCGGGAGGATTTCCTCCGAAGTGGGATCGAGACTTGTCGAGAAGATGAAGGCGATACAAATCGAGGGAGTCGAGTTGCACTTGCGCCACGTCAAGGATTACCGCTTCGTCGTGATCTTGCGGGGAGATGGCTTGGGCGGTGACCTCCACGATACCGACCCGGGAGCCGCTGGCAGGGCCCCGCTGACTCCCACCGCCGCCAATCCCGCTTCGCAGCGAACCGCTGAGATTCTTACCGAATTCGTCACACAGGCGGGAGAGATCCTCAAGCACGAGCCTCCCGCCAACATGCTCACCCTCCGGGGCATTGCGCGCCGGCCCGCGATTCCTGCGATGCAGGAGGTCTATGGGCTGCGATCGGTTGCGATCGCCGTCTACCCGATGTACCGGGGTTTGGCGAGATTGGTGGGTATGACGGTGGTCTCAGGAGTTAACGACCTCGACCAACAACTGGAGGCGCTGCGGGGTAACTGGGCGGCGGCGGATTTCTTCTTCCTCCACCACAAGTATACCGACAGCACCGGCGAAGACGGGAAATTCGATGAGAAGGTCAAGCAGATCGAAACGGTGGATGGAGCGATCCCGAAAATTCTGGAATTGAAGCCGGACGTGTTGATCGTCACTGGCGACCATAGCACACCCAGCCTGCTCAAGAGTCATAGCTGGCATCCGGTGCCCGTCCTGTTCGCCTCTCACACCTGCCGCCCGGACGACTCGACCCAGTTCAGCGAACGGGACTGCTTGCGCGGCGGACTTGGCCAGTTCGAGGCCAAGTACCTCATGCCGCTGGCTCTCGCCCACGCGGGCAGGCTACAGAAGTTTGGAGCATGATATTACAACCGCGGATGACCTCGAACCCAAAGAGTTCGCCAGATAAACGCGGATAGAGGCAACCGTGGAATAACCCACATGCAGTTGAATTCACAGACCAGGAGGCAACCATGCAATTCCCGCTTAACTACCCCTTGTCCCTCACCTTCAAGATCGTGTCCCTCGCGCCGCAGTGTTCCATCAGAGATGCTCACGGCAACCTGATCGCCTACGTAAGACAGAAGCTCTTCAAGCTCAAGGAAGCTGTCACAGTCTTCGCTGACGAACAGCAAACTCAACCCTTGTTCACGATCAATGCAGACCGAGTGCTGGATATCTCCGCCCGTTACAACTTCACAGACAACCAGGGGCTTCCCTTTGGCTCGGTGAAACGGCGTGGGTTGAAGTCGCTTTGGAGGTCCCATTACGATATTCTCGAAGGCGACAGGGAAGTCATGACAATCCAGGAGGAGAATCCCTGGGTGAAGGTCATGGATAGCCTGTTTGAGAGCATCCCCCTCATCGGGATTCTCTCGGGGCACTTGTTTCATCCCGTCTACCTCATCGCTCGTACCGGAGGGTCCGCAGCCATGCGCGTCGAGAAGCAGCCCGCGTTTTTTGAGGGGAGATTCGCAATCGAGAGGACCGCACCACTCGACGAAGCTGAAGAGAAGAGAGCCCTGCTGAGTCTGATCATGATGCTGCTGTTGGAGCGGTCGAGAGGTTAAGGGACTGACCAAGAATAACGCCTCGTTTCTTCTGTTGTGAGACAGTTGGACTGTCGAACCAAGTAGGCTACCGGGTTCGACAGTCCAACTGTCTCACAACACGCCCTTGTATGCGAAAACGCGGAGTTGTTCTCATACACCCTCACCTCAACAATCCTTGCGTGATCCAAACCGTTCGTCGCCGTGACTGTCACCCGGAGGGAGTCGACTGGTGGCACGTCGATTAGTTGGTGCAGTCTTCGCCTCTGGTAGTTCCCTTCGACTTCCGCCATGGTGACCCACCCGCCTTCGACCTTTGCCTCGAGGGCGTAGTCTCGCACAGTTTCCGGTTGGGGGCGACCCCACAGCATCTTTGCCGTATAGTCGTCGGAGTGGCTGAGAGTCAGAACGCGGTGCAGCCCGGTGTCGAAGACGAGTTGGATCTCAGCGGGCCGGATTGGCCGGTCCCAGGATAGTTCCAGCCAGGCAGGAAGACCGGAGGCAGGATCGCTCATCCAGCGATGTGTTCCGGGGTTGGTTCTTTCCTCGGGCGCTCCGCCACGGCCCTGCACAGTGCGGGTTTGCCCCGAAGTCACGTTGGCTGCCGGTCCTTCTGACTGTTCACTGGAGGCTCTCACAGAGGCGACGCGGGCGAGGTCGAGGGGATCGGTGTTCAGGTTTCCGATCAGGTAGGCGTCATCACGGAGAAGATGTTGCTGGATTTGGCGAACCGCCTCCGGACTCTCTGCGAGTTGTCCGGGGAGCAGGTCATGGAGAGCAGCATGGGCCGCGGCCGTGCCGACTCCCTGGCCGACCACGGCGCAGGTCGCCATCACGCGAGTCGAAGCGAAAGCGATATGGGTTGCCGAGAGGTTCCTGCCCGCGAACATCAGGTTGGAAAGGTCACGCGAAACACACGAGCGCAAGGGAATGTCGTACAGGTGTGGCACGTGACGCGCCTCGCAGGGGGGTTTGTCGGGGGCGTCGATCCCCTCGGGAGGATGAGTATCAATGGGCCAGCCACCGTAAGCGATGGCATCGTGAAAGGCGGGCGACTCCAGCACGTCGGCTTCGCACAAGACATGTTGACCCAGGAATCGTCGGCTCTCCCGTTTGCCCGGAAGAAATCCAAACCAGTCGAGCGCCCAGTTGTCTGCGCCGTGGTCCCCACCGTTCTTGATGTGATCCCACACGCCCAGCATGATCGCGAGCAACTCGTCTCGGATCGCCTCGTTGTCTTTGATGGTGTCGAGGACACCACCCCACTCCACCCACCAGTAGCCGTACTCAAGACCGCGGTCCACTCCGGCCTGACCGTGAGGCCGCAGCCGCAAGTCTTGCTCCGTGAACTTGCGAGACCACGTCGGTGGACCGAAGGGCATGGGCTTCCCCATGTCCCGCGCCTGGAAGAGCAACGTCGAGCCGAGGCTCTTGCTATCGGCTTCCTCCTGCGCCTGTTCTTCCCCGAACTCGTCCTGGCTTTCACGACCTCGGCGGAAGGAAGCGCCCGCCTCGGCCCCGAGCCGCCCATCGCCAGTGCAGTCGATGAACACCTTCGCCGCGATGCGGAACCGGTCCTCGGTGGAGGGTCGGTCGGCGAGAGCGTGAGTGATCAGCCCTTCATGGGTTTCTACGCCGACGACAGTCGTGTTGAGCATCAAGGTCAAGTTCTGTTCGGCCCTGCACTTCTCGTAAAGCACAAGGTCGAGCATGGAGGCTGAACGCTGGGGGTTGCGAACGCAGGTTTCCAGCCGGATTTCCTCGATGATCCCGCCTTCTCGAGCTTCGGTTTGCAGCTCGATCCCACGGCCGCCGCTGGCATCAGCCCCGACGATGTGCATTCGCACCTCACTCGACGCGTTGCCTCCGAGCACAGGGCGATTGTGGCAGAGGATCACCGTGGCGCCACACCGCGCCGCGGCAATCGCGCACGGCACCCCCGCCGGGCCTCCCCCCGCGACAAGGATGTCACAGGATAGGTCATGCAACTGGGTCAGACTCATGGATCGTCACGCTTCAATCTGTTCAGTTGTGCCAAACACATCACAGACTCCCGGATGTGATCGCATCTACGAGTCTGGGTATTGCACCCTCACCGACGAAGCCAGTGTCCAGGTCATAGCATTCTGGGAGCAGTTGCCGGAAGTGCTCTGGAGACCTCTTATCCGTATTGACAACGTAGAACTTGGTTCGCTGAATGGGTGTATTGCTGTGAATGAGGAACTTCATCGTGAGGTCTGTTTCAGGAAAACTGTAGCCAAGGCAGAAGACTCGTGTGGCGTGGCGCAGTTCTTGTGCTGCATTCGACCACAGGCTTCTCACGGTTTCATGTTGGAAGTAGTTGAGCTTATCGAGAAGTGGCGGAACAATGAAAGGAGCTTTGTCCGTTAGTGCGAGAGTATGCACTCGTGCCCTCACATCTTCTCCACTGACCCAACCGTCGGAGACGGGTACGTAGTATATCGCTTCTCCGTAAAAGGTCTGGGAACCGGAATAGAACCAATTGATGGAACCGTGGAGCTTGTACAATCGAAACGACTCAACAACATCTCCCCCTATAACGCTCGCTTTTCTCTGCGCACCCGGTGTCAGCGTAATCGGGTAGAGGTTCTCGCAACTCAGCAGTTCCTGGGAGTCCGGCTTCGGCTCTATCGATCGCGAAGCTCGCTCAATCGTGGTGTCATAGTTGAGTGTAAGGACTGCTGACTTGTTCCTATGCCACTCATTCACGATTGCGTGCAGCCACTCGGGGCAGTCTCTTCCCAACGTCTCCGCCATTCTTTCATGCAACACGTCGCCGATTGACCTTGAGATGTCGAGGAATAATGCGCGGTTGCGTAAGTTGTCCGCCTCAGACAACCACGGATGATTCTGGGAGAGGTAGGTCAACCACATCTCGAGGTCATCGGGAAACAAGACTGAAGCATCTCCGAGCTTGTCACCAAGACTCTCCCGCACTGCCTTACCCAGTTCACCCAAGACCGGCATGTGAACACAGATTTCTTTTGAGAAGCCTGCGCCAAGTATGAATACATCACTCACGCACAACACCCCGTTTACCTTTGGCGAAGCTTGAACCTCTCATGTAGAGGTATCGTTCATGGGAGGCTGTCCTCCAAGGCTTTAACTATTTGGGGCAGCCATTCAGTCGAGATTGCCAGATAGTCCTCGGTGATACTCAATTCCTTTCCATCCTCAAACTCCGTTTTCGGGCACTTGGTCAGCAGCTTGCCGTCGGCCAACCCTCCGTGGTGCATGACGCAGTTCCGAACCTCTACTCGTTCGACGATGGACTCCAAATCAACGCCTGCTGCAAGGCAATCGATGGAGTGGGATTTCTTAAGGACGTCATACCGATACTCGAACCAGTTCTGTCTCTTCTTCCCAGCATCGCGAGATATCTCCACAGGTGGCTGGGAGCATAACTCCTTGAACGTGTCCTCAAACTGCGCAACGAGCGCGACGAGAACTATCCTCGTGGCATGGCCATAGCCGGCATTCGCAAATATCTCAGTCTCGACTTGACTATAATGTCTCGAAGACATTCCCTTTTTGCCGCCTATACGAATTCCAGGACTTCCCCGCCGGACACACTGCTGTGCTTTAACGAACCCATTCTGGGCACAATACCAAAAGAACTCAAGCTGTTTCGCGTAGCTCTCGAATTGGAGAGCAAGCGATTTTCCGTCTGCCATTCCACACATCCTTTCTTTAGAGCCTTACCCACACCTCCAGCACCAGCCCCCTCGTTAGATACTCCCGCAATTGCTTGATCTCCTTCTCCTTCATCACCCGAAAGGTCTCACCGGAGCAAGCACCCGTCAGGCTTTACTCCTCCTCAAACCCCTGTGACTTGAACTTGAGGGTTCGGCAGTTCTCCGTGACGATGCGCACCACGTTATCTGGAACACCGTCCAGGATGCGGGCCGAGATTTCCATCGTGACCTCAACGTCTGCGCCTACAAGGCTCGTCAGGTGCTGAACCACTTCTTCCGCCAATTGTCCCGCGTCCCTCGTAAGTCGCGTCGGGTCAAGTTGCACGGTTCCGTGGAAGCGCCGCGGAGGTTGCTGGCGTTGTGGCTGGTCTTCCTCGATGGCCAGGAGGCTTGGAGGGGAAGGCGCATCACCGTTCCGAACCACAGGTATTATCCCAGGAGGCGAAGGCGGTGGGGCTTCCGCCTCAAGTTGACTTCGGGCAACGTCGGGTTTGACCAAGAGTCCCGGCGAATCTGCGTCCACTATGTCCACTCGCTGGCCGGCGCGAAGCCCACGGTATCGTTTGGCGTCCTCGTCGAAGCTCTCCGCAAAAGCAAAGGAGTCCTGCTCCCAGGTCAGCAAGCCGAGACCGTCTTTGATGGCGCCAAGAAGCACGGAGGAATCCCCCAGCCGTGGCAGGTAGAGGTACTTGGCGAAGTCCCCGGCAAGCTGCTTGATGGAAACGTGGTTCTCACGCCACAGAGGCACTCGATCCAACTCCATGCGCAGGCGGGACGCCGCGAAGCTCGTCACCAGCAACTCGTCACTCTTCAGCTTCTTGCTCGCGCGCACCGCAAGAGACTCCTGCCCGGAGAGGCGTATTGCCTGCCACTCCACTGGCGACTGAGGCGTCGTCTGTTCGGGCACCAATAACCACTGGTAGGCTTCCGGCAGCCGGGCTGTCACGGCGCTGTCGGCGGCTGTCTTCTGCGCCTCTGCCTGTCTCACCTGGTGGGGCGACAGGTCGAGGGTCTCTCGCTCTGTGAGAATGGAGTCCCACGCGAGATGCCGTCTCGCCGCCTCATCCAATTCCTGCAGGCGCGTCCGGTCAACGGCGAGAAACGCCAGCGTATTCCTGTAGATGCGCGGGCTGTTTCCGCGGGACTCAAGCATTGCTTTCGACAGGACCATTGCGGGACAGTCGGCTTCCTTGCTGTAGGGGTGAGCGACTCCTAAAACCACCAGTCGCGCGTCCAGTTCGTCCGGAACGTCCTGGCCCGACTGTGGCAACGGATGCACACGACTGAAGTCCCCGGTCGCGCGCAGGTCGGCCCGCAGCCGCTTGTCCAACTCCTGAACGACTTTGTCCGCATCACGCTTCAGTTGCTCGGCGCGATCATCCGCCAGCTTCGTGACGGTTGGCTGAGTGGAAAACCAGTAGCGCGGGCCGTCCTGATACAGGTAGGTGGCGGCGCCCGCCATCCGTCGCAGGGCATCCCCGAACACCGAGAGCGACTCTCCCGGCATCACGCATCCCAGTCTTACTTGCCGGTCTTCAATCCCTCGGTGTGCTGCGGTCATCGTCGGAGCCGATCCCAGGTAGATCGCCCTCGCCGCTCTGCGGCAAGCGGAGAACTGGCCGAGGTTGGGCACCTCACCATCCAATCGCAGCGGCAGCGAATTCGGCCCGTCTACGTCTTTCTCGATCACAGGCACCCAGTTGTCCGAGAGATAGCGGGTCAACTCGAACTGCACCCGCGGTTCGTCAATCGGGATGTTGCAGGGAAGAATCAGGGGATTGCGGTCGCCCTTCTCCCACAGGCTATGGATCACCGCGGCCATCAACCGCAGCACGCCGCGGGTGCGCTGAAACTTAACCAGTGTTGACCAATCCGTGTAAAGCCGGTCGAAGACTTCGGGGTGGATGGGGTACGCCGCTTTCAGGCGCTTCTCGTAATCCGCGTCGCGACACTCGACGGGAAACTCCTGATGCTGCGTGCGATAGAGATCGAAGAAGCTCCGCGCCACAACGTCCCGCGCCTTGAACTGCTCCGGATCGACCATCGGCTCGAAGAGGCGTCTCCGGACAATCTCAAATCCCTCCTCGGCGCTTGCGGGCCGCCAGGAAGATTCGACGCGCCCGATGACGTTGCGCAATCGGTCGAGCGCCTCGCGCCCTCGCTGCCCTCCGACCTCCGAGTCGTCTGCTTGTGTATGCGGCGATCCCGAGGTATCGGACGCCGGGAGACTGATGACCAGCAGGCAGCTCTTCGCCAGCTTCGCCGACTCGGTGAGCAACTGCGCGAAGGTGAACTGAGTCTCGAAGCTTCCTGCCGGCAGGTCGCTCTGGTCGTGCAGTTGTCGGGCATAAGCCACCCACTCATCAATCAGGATCAGGCATGGCCCAAATTCGTTCAGCAACTCGCGTAGAACATCTCCCGGACTCGTTGCCTTCTCGTCATCCGCCTTGATGCGTGCAAACGCCTTCTTGCCGCCAAGCTGCCAGGCCAGTTCTCCCCACAGGGTGTGAATCTTCGTCCCGTCGGGCTTGGTCACGGGATTGCCGGGGGAGATTCGGTTGCCCACCAGGATCACGCGCTTCGCTGCGGGCAACTTCTGCACACCACTCTCCGCGAGGATGTCGTCTATCCCCACCAGTTCGCTGGGAGACACGCCGGAGAGAAGGTGATACAGAGCCAGCATCGAATGGGTCTTGCCGCCGCCGAAGTTGGTTTGCAGTTGCACGACCGGATCGCCGCCCTCGCCGGAAAGACGTTGCACCGCGCCCACAAGCAAACGCTTGAGGCTCTCCGTCAGGTAGGTTCGGGGGAAGAACTCTCCCGGGTCCCGGTATTCGTCTGTTCCTTCTCCCAGATGAACCTGCCACAGGTCTGCTGCAAACTCGGCCTGCTGGTAACGACCGCTGGCAACGTCTCTATGCGGGCTGACCACCTCCCGCCAGGGCTTGAGGTTCCCCAGCGCTTTGCCGACACGTTCATGATTACTCATTGCCATGGTCTGCTCCTCCACTGAACCACGAATGGACACGAATCAACACGAATGAGAATGATGGCTGTTTTGGGCCGGGGAGTGTGCGGCCACCGAGAATAGCGGAGGTCGACTTCAGGCGGCCAACGGCCATCCCCGGCAAAGCCCGCCTCCAGTCCTTATTCGTGTTGATTCGTGTTGATTCGTGTTCATTCGTGGTTCTTCCCCTACAACACAACTCGCTTCCATTCGAGCTTCGCTCGCTTGAAGTTCAGGATCAGTCCGACCCGCTGGCCAGTGATTTTGAGGTAGTTGAGAACCTGCCCTAACTCGTGGTCTGTGATTCGCTCGATAACCTTGGTGTCCACGACGACCTGTTTGCGGACAATGAGGTCTGGCACATACTCGCCGACGACCACACCCTTGTACTGGACTTCGAACCGAGGCTGCTGCTGGAAGGGAATGCCTCGTAGTCGGAATTCGACCACGAGCGCATTTTCGTAGGGTTTCTCCATCAGCCCATGTCCCAGTGCGTTGAGCACCTCCAGCGCACACCCCACGATCTCGTACACCTCTTCCTTCGCAATCAATTCGTGTTCATTGGTGTCCATTCGTTCCCTTCTCCTTTACTTTGACCACGAATCAACACGAATAGACACGAATCGGTACGGAGAGACTTCAACTGGAATGGGGGAGCCATTTCCTCGGACAGAGGGACGGATAGCTGGTATCGCCTCCCGCGAATCCCGGTGGTCGCGTGCCCTCAGGTCCTATCCGGGAATTTTCCTTTATTCGTGTTCATTGGTGTCCATTCGTGGTTCTTCATTCGTAGTTCATACTTCCATGCGGTATTGTCTTGGTGGTCCCGCTTCCCGCGCTATCCGTGCAATCTCTGGCCAGCTTTGGACCAGTGCATTATAACCCAAAGCTTCCTGGGCGCGTTTCTTCCGTTCACACAGGTTGTAGAGGCGATACGCCAGTTCCCGTGCGGGTTCCGCGCGGCCGCCGAACTTGGCCAACAGTTCTGCCGCGGCGGCATCCTTCGGCTTGCCCACCTTCACCGTGAAGCGATAGCCGCCGCCCACAATCACCGGCTCGACGTAGGCTTCTTTGCCCGGCTTGGTGGAGAGCATGAAGGTGGAGGCGAGCGGCACGTCCACCTGCGCGAAGGCCGGGTTGGGGCTTTTCACCGTCCGCGCCCAGAGCCAGGCGATGACGGTGAGTTTGCGACCGACATACGGTTTCAGGTCGGGACGTTCCTTCGCCATCTCAGCGGTGACTTCGATCTTGGGGTAGAGGTGACCGATACGCTTCTCCGCCTCGTCGCGCATCCACTTGCCGTAGTAGCGCACGTCCTCCGCCAACCCCTGCGCGCC
>JACQGJ010000524.1 GCA_016199605.1 Armatimonadota bacterium
GCTGCTTGGACTGGCAAGAGCAGGTCGGGAGTCCAACTCCCTCCCAACAGGTGAATAGTTACGAAGAAGGAGTAGAAGCTGAGAAGGAGGACTGAAGCCTTGTGGCGTAACGTCGTCCTTGCGTCAGTTCTCCTTTACGACCTCTATCTGTAGATCCACTGAAAGGTCGCTCAAAAGGTCAATCGACACGGTGTGAACCCCGAGGGACTTGATGGGATCGTGCAGTCCGACACGACGACGGTCCACCTGAATCTTGTGCTCCTCCTCAAGGCGGTGGGCGATATCATGGGCGGTGACCGAGCCGTACAGCTTGCCATCGGGACCGGTGCGAGCTTTGATGGTGAGGGTTGTCTCTCGCAGCTTCTGGGCCGCCTTTTCCGCCCGGTCCCTCATCCAATCATCGCGCCGGACTTCCGCGACCTTCACAGTCTGAAGCTGCTTGAGTTGTCCGGTTTTCGCTTCCACCGCCAGCCCGCGGGGAATGAGGTAATTCCTCGCGTATCCGTCGGAAACGTCCTTGACCTCGTTCTGTTTTCCAATCCCGGGCACTGCCTTCTTCAGAATGACCTTCACTCTTGACCTCCCAATTCACTTCCCGAAACTGAAGCCAAATCCCCCGAGGCGTCGGTCCGTCACGTCCTCGACACCAAGCATCAGCTTGAGCCGATCGGAGAGCGGCCACTTGCCCCAGAGGCTCACCTGTCGATCGTTGGGATCGAAGGCCTCCACCGACAACTGTCCTGCCGAACCGACACGATAGTCCGCCCCAACGCCTATCGCGGAACGGTAGACACCAAACCGCAAAGTCCACGGGTCGCGCAGGACGCCTCCCTGCAGGATCAGCTTGTCGCCTTCACCGATACCGTACATCCCGAGGGCCAGGAGATTCTTGCGCGCCTGGGTCAATCGCAAAGAGAAATCCGTAAAGATCCGATCCGAAGTGGGGAAGTAGCGACTGTTGAACTCAGTACCCACGTCCAGGTTCAGCAAAGTGCCCACGGGTTTTGTGACCTTGTCCACCACGACGCCGACTTTTGCGGAGACGGTCTTGGCGTTCTCCATCGTGACCCGCGCGCTGTCCATGGTCGTCTTGGCCGTGTGGACGGTATCCTTGAGGTCCGTCTGCAACTGCTGGTCCGAGATCAACTGCTTGAGAGAGGACGTCGTCCCCTCGAGATTCTCCATTGTTTTCTTCAGGGTCGTCAGCGACTCCTTCAGGTCGGACTGGATCGTCTGGTCCGTCGCGAGCTTGCGTACCTCGGCGGTTGTATCCTGGAGGTTCTTCGCAGAATCGGTCAGCGATTGAACGGCCTGCTGGACGTTCTGTTTGGTGCCGCTCTCATCCATCAGCCACTTGACGGTCTCGCTGACGGTTTCGATGTTCTTGGAAGTCGCCTCCAGATGGGCCAGCATACCATTGATCTCGTCCTTGTTGTCGCTGGTGATGGATTCGATATTGTTGAGGATTCGGGCGACACCGTCCAGGTGCTTCGTCATCGTCGCCACGTTCTGCGCCGCTTTCACACCGTACGCCGACGCCTTTACGCCGTTCACTGTCGCCATTTGAACGTTGGCCACTGAGGCCCGCATGGCGTTCATCATTCTCGGATCAGCGGCAATCTCGCTGACAGCCGCCGCCGTTTTGCTGATGTTCAGAACCGCCTCCTTGAGGGCGATCATCACCTGATCATCGCCGGTCACCTTGCTGATATTGGAAGAAAGCCCTTTGACCTCGACCAGGACGTCGTAGGCTTGGGGGATCAGGTCCTCAAGTTGAGGTTTAAGGGTCCCCCGCATGACGGCGTTGTTCCGCACGAGTCCGCCTCGCCCCTCACGAACCGATTTGATCAAGATGAACCGTTCTCCCAAGAGGCTACCTTTGTCGATCAGAACTTTGGAGGAGTCCCAAAGTCTCACGCTCCGGTGAAGTCTTACCGTGACCAGTGCCTTGTTCTGGTCGGTGAGTTCCATGTCGGTCACCTCTCCGACCTTCACCCCGGACATTCTCACGGCAGACCCATTCTCCAATCCCTGGGCGTCCTCGAAGAGGACCCGCACCGTGTACCCCTTGGGTCCGATGTGCATTCCGCCCAGAAAGATGACCACCATCACAATCATGAGAATGCCAACGATTGCGATCGTTCCGACTCTGGCCTCGGGACTGAGAACCATTTAGCATCACTCTCTTATCGATATAACAGACTGACCGGATCTGTCTGTCAAAACATTATTGGCCCTTCCGAAGAGCCGCTGATGAACTGCTGCACCACCGGATCGGGATGCTGCATGATCTCTTCAGGCGTGCCGCAGGCGACGACTGACCCATTGTATATCATCGCTATTTTGTTGGAAATATGCATGACGCTCTGAATCTCGTGTGACACGACAACCGAGGTCACCCCGAAGCGGTCGCGTAATCTGACGATGAGATCGTCGATGATGGTGGACATGACGGGATCAAGGCCGCTGGTAGGCTCATCATAGAGCACAATCTGCGGATCCAGCGCCAACGCTCGCGCCATGCCGACTCGTTTCTGCATGCCTCCGCTTAGCTCTGCCGGCAGCAGCGGCTCGGTCCCCTCCATTCCCACTGCTTCCAGTTTGCTGCGGACGGTTTCGGCGATTGTCTCCGGCGAGTAGCGTTTCCTCTGGCGGGTCAGCCCGAAGGCAACGTTCTCGTACACAGTCAACGAGTCGAAAAGAGCGGCGTACTGGAAGACCATTCCCATCTTCCGTCGAACCCGATTCAGGTCTCGCTCGGACATGCGGACGATGTCTTGTCCGTCGATGACGACTCTGCCGCGAGTGGGCCGAATCAACCCCATCATCAACCGAAGGGTGCTGGTCTTTCCACATCCGGAGAGGCCCATGATGCACGAAATCTCTCCCGCCTCAATGAACAGGTTGACATCTTTAAGAATCTCTCGTCCATCGATGGTCAGCCAGACCCCTTCGAGTGCAATCATCCGGTCACCGTGGCAGAATCGCCGAAAGGAAAAAATCAGCAGCGTAAATAGAGATAATGCAAAGAACAACGGAGCTTGTCGTCGCGCGCCCGACGCCGGCGGCGCCCCCGCGGGCGTAAAGTCCCTGGTGGCAACCGAGGATCGAGATGATGACGGCAAACGGAATCGTTTTGGCCAGTCCCGTGAAAACGTCCCCCAGGTCCACCATCTTCTGGATAGAGGACAAGTACTGTGCCCACGGCACTCCCGCGTACACCGCCACCAGAGCGCCTCCTACGGTGCCGGTGACGCCCGCAAGGACCCCCAGGACGGGAAGCATCGTCACACAGGCCAGGAACCGGGGAACCACGAGGTACTCAACCGGGCTCGTGGCGAGCGCACGCAATGCGTCAATCTGCTCAGTCACCTTCATCGTGCCCAGTTCGGCGGCGATGGCGGAACCCACCCGAGCCGCCACCACGATGGAGGTAACAACAGGACCGATTTCCCGGGCAATCGACAGCGCCACCAGTCCTCCCACGTACGAGCCGGCTTCCAGCTTAAGGAATTCGGTGGCAGTGTAAAGCGCCAGCACCATGCCGCTGAAGCCCACCGTGACCAACACGATCGGCAGCGAGCTGAAGCCGATATCCCCCATCTGTCGAATCGTCTGACGGGGGCTGTGGGCGCCGGTGAAGACATACCGAAACGTCTCGACCGTCAGGACCACGGTCTCCCCGACAAACTGGATGAGCGAAATCAACTCCGCTCCGACCTGCTCAAGCAACCGCCTCAACCTCACCATAGCGTGGGCAAGTATAAGACATCAAAAGGAGATATGTCAAAGACCTCCCGAAACCCCTCCAACTCATTTGACAAATGTTTTGCCCCCCTGATATACTTGCCCCGTTGCGTTCTAACGTTCTCCTGAGCGGCCCTTGAGACGTTGGGCCCAGGGGCATCTGGCGCAACTTTTTTCATGTTTGGGAGCATAGAGAGGAATCTTCCGATATGTTGATGCGTCGGCGCCTATGGATTCTGGGGGTTTGCCTGTTGGTGATCGTCAGCCTGGAGGTGGTGTTTCAGCCCCTTCAACGCACTCCGAGACCGAAAGATCTTGAGATGTACTTTGCCTCCGACCGGGGCGACGTGAAGAAGCTTGTCAAAAAAGGCGAGAGTTTCGACGAGATTTCCGGCAAGTTGATCAATGATGTGGTCCAGTCCTCGGGCGACAAGATCACCGTCTCTTCCGAAGCTTCGACTCGTGAGGAAGCCAGAAGGCTCCAGAACGACTACACCGACAAGTTGGTCAAGCGCTTCAAGTGGGTCCACTTCGAGAGATCCAATGCCGAGGAATTTCCTCCTGCTCCCGTCAAGGCTCTGGGAAAGCTTGCCTACTACCAACCCACCCCTCACCTGAAGTTAGGGCTTGACCTTCAGGGCGGAAGCCACCTGGTTCTTCAGGTACGGCGCGCCCTGTACGAGTTCAAGTTTGAAAAACCCGTCGGGTCAACCGTTGAAGAAAAGGATGCCTTCCTTGTCAAGGTGAGAGACCTGCTCGAAGCCAAGGGATACAAGGACTTCGGCGTGCAGGTCAAGAAGGACGACCCCCATCTGGTGGATGTCTCGACACAGGCTAAATCCAGAGCGGAGTTCGACAACGACAAAGAGAGAATCCTGAAAGCTCTCCAACGCGAATACGGTAACGTGAAGTTGGTCCGGGAGGAGCCGTACTTCGACCAGAAAGACATCCTGAAGCGCACGGTGGACGTGGTTCGTCGGCGCGTGGACTCCCTGGGCGTTTCCGAGCCGCTGATCCAGCCGCAAGGTGATTCACAGATCATCGTGGAACTGCCCGGCATCGATGACCCCCAAAAGGCGATTGAGATGCTCGGCACCACTGCCCTCCTCGAATTTCGCAAGCCACCTGAGAAATACAAGCCACAGAGCGACAAACGCCCGGGAGGAAAGGAAGTGACCACCTTTGTCGATAAGGACGGCAACGTCGTTCCCAACTCGATCGTTTACAACGAATCCGAGCCGATTCTGACAGGGCGGTCGCTGAAGGCCAACTCGACGGTTGGCATGGACCCAACCGAAGGGGCTGCCGTGCATTTTGAGTTCGATCGCGAAGGACAGCGCCTCTTCGGGGATTTCACCCGCAAGAATGTGGGGAAATATCTGGGGATTTTCCTGGACGAGGAACCGGTCTCTTGTCCTGTGATCCGTCAACCGATCACGGGTGGCCAGGGACAGATCTCCGGCGGCTTTGAAACCACCGAAGAAGCCACCGACCTGAAGGAGTTGCTGAACGCGGGCGCGTTGCCGGTCCCGACTGACATTGTGGAGAATCGCACGGTGAGCGCAACCCTCGGGACGGACTCGATCCGCAAGAGTCTCACGGCGGGTATGATCGGGCTGGGGTTGGTCGTCATCTTCATGATCGCGATGTACCGCTTGCCGGGAATTCTGGCCGATGTCGCGCTCGGTATTTACTGCGTCCTTGTGCTGGCGATCATGGTGGTATTCAATGCCACACTGACCCTTCCCGGGATTGCGGGTTTCATCATGTCGATTGGCATTTCCGTCGACACCAACATCCTGATATTCGAGCGGATGAAGGAAGAGTTTCGGACGGATAAAACTTTCAAGTCGGCGATCCAGGCTGGGTTCTCTCGAGCCTGGACGGCTATTCTCGATTCACACGTAACTACCTTGCTCGGGTGTTCGGTCCTGTTTTACTACGGCACGGGGCCCATCAAAGGCTTTGCGCTGGTCCTGGGCATCGGCGTTCTGACCAGCCTTTTTACAGCGAACACGATCTCGCGGTTGATCATCTACACGGTTGCGGACACCGGTTTGGCGAAGGTCCTGCCCCTGTGGAACGCGCCGCGCTCACGCAACGTGGCTTAGGAATGAATACCTGGTCCTGCGGATCCTCACGGGACTGTTTGTTTACTCTCATATCCTGGTACGTCCGTTCGGATTCGCAGGGGATTCTGAACGCACCTGACGGTTGAGGGAGGTTTTTTTGAACTCACAAACTACTTACGATTTGGTCGGCCGGCGACGACTCTGGTACTCCATATCCATCGCTGTCATCCTCTTCGGGATGTACTTCTACCAACCCTTCACGCAGGGGATCAATCTGGGCATCGACTTTACCGGGGGCGCGATCTTCCGATATCGCTTTCCTGCTAACAACATCCCCCCCAAGCGCCAGCACCTCGACACCATCAACCAGGTCCGCGACCAGTTGCACGATGCGGACCTGAGCACGGGAACGATTCAGATTTCCGGCAGCGACGAGCTTTACATTCGCACCCAGGCCCGCATCGAGTCCGAGCGCAACGCTCACGGGCGGAAAATCTCCGAAGTCCTGCTGAAACAGTTTCCTGGCATCGAGGAGATCGGCAGCGAGTTGGTTGGTCCGGTCATCGGGCAGGACCTGAAGATGAAAGCCACCATTGGAGTGTTCCTCGGGTGCTGCCTGATTGCCATTTGGATCTGGATCCGTTACAACGCGATGGGAGATGGCTTGCGCTACGCTGCGGCGGGAATCATCGCACTGATCCACGACGTGCTTGTGATGGTCGGGCTGTTCGCTTTAGCCGGCAAGATCTCCCCCCGCATCGAGGCGGACAGTTCCTTCGTGGCCGCGTTGCTGACGGTTGTGGGTTACTCCATCAACGACTCGGTGGTCATTTTCGACCGCATTCGTGAGAATCTGTCCCTGCGCCGCCGCGATCCCTTCGCCCTGATCGTTAACGACAGCTTGCTCCAGACAATGGCCCGGTCCATCAACACAGTCTTGACGGTCGAGCTGACTTTGGTGGCTCTCTTTCTGTTCGGTGGCGAAACGATCCACAGCTTCATGTTGGCGCTGATCATTGGAATCACGGCTGGGGCTTACTCTTCCATTTTCGTGGCTGGACCGATCCTTGTGTCATGGAAGGCCCTCGATGAGAAAAGGAAGCCGGTGCTGGTCCCCTCCAAGAAGAAAGAAACTCGGAACGAACCTGTCACTCCTGCGTCGCGCGCGGCCGTTCCCATTACCACCGCGCCGACGAGAACGGTGACAGCCAGGGCTGTCTCTGCAAACAGCAACGAGGCCGAGGGCGAGGAACCCGCTGAAGTGGTCGTGGGCGACAGCGATGACGCAGCGAGGAAGAAGAAAGCTTCCGCTGCCAAGCGAGGCAAACGGAAGAGACGATTTTAGCAGCCTCGCTCCCTCCGTCGTAGACTGTCATCGGATCCACTTTCGCCTCTCTCAACCGAACCTTTGATGGGTTGTTAACGTCGAACGGACTTGACGACGGGCCATGGCCCGGATCCCTCCTCTTTTCGGTGCTCAAAATTGAATCCGACAACTGTTGCGAGTCGCACAACCGACAACGACACACCTGACCGGATCGGACAGATTCTTCTCAGGGAAGGCGCCATTCAACCTACCGACCTCTCTCGGGCCCTGGGACAGCAGGGGGGCAACGGACTCCGTGTCGGTGATATCCTGGTGCAACAGAACCTCTGCACGCAGGAACAGGTCTTGCAGGCCCTCGCGGAGCAATTCAGCCTGCCTTTTGCAGTCCTCAGAGAAACCGACATCGACCCCGAGGCGCTCCGAGCAGTTCCCTCGGATCTCGCTCTGCGACACCTGGTTCTCCCGCTTTCCTTGCGCGAAGGAACTCTACGGATTGCTGTCTCCGACCCCTTCAACTTCGCCGCAGAAGAGGAACTGCGTCTTCTGACCGGACTCCATATCGAGACCGTGTTGACCACTTCGGATAACATCGACCGTCTTCTCGAAGAAGCCTATGTAAAAGCTATGTTCTCCGCCCAATCGGCAACCCCCAATGGTTCCTCAGGCGAAGATACCGGCGACATCGAGTTCCTTGACAAAGATGAAACCGAGATTGGCAACCTTGAGCAGATGGCCCGCGAAGCGACCGTCATCGGGATGGTGAATATGCTGTTGCGCCAGGCGGTGCAGGATCGAGCCAGCGACGTGCACATCGAGCCTTTTGAGAAAGGTCTGCGCGTCCGCTACCGGGTTGACGGCGTCTTGCACGAGATGTCGGCTCCCCCGAAACGCCTTCAGGCCGCTGTCGTTTCCCGTGTGAAGATCATGGCCGACCTCGACATTGCCGAACGCCGGCTCCCCCAGGATGGACGCATCAAGCTGCGAGTGTCGGGGCGGGAGATCGACCTCCGGGTCTCGACGGTTCCCACCCTTTTCGGCGAATCGGTCGTGATGCGCATCCTGGAGAAGACGGCAGTGCTGCTGGGGCTGGAAGAGCTGGGCATGTTGCCCGACACCGAGAAACAAGTCGAAGAGTTGGTCAAACGTCCTCACGGCATCATTCTTGTAACCGGGCCGACTGGAAGCGGCAAGACTACGACGCTGTATGCTGCGCTCCGCAAGTCCTACTCCTCCGAACGGAAGATCATCACCATCGAAGACCCGGTGGAGTACCAACTGGATGGAGTCAACCAGATTCAAGTTCGTCCGAAAATCGGCCTCACTTTTGCCAACGGCCTTCGCCACATTGTCCGCCAAGACCCGGACATCATCATGGTCGGAGAGATTCGCGACGCGGAGACCGCGGAGATCGCCATCCACGCGGCGCTGACCGGTCACTTGGTTTTCAGCACGCTCCACACCAACGACGCTGCCGGAGCGGTCACTCGATTAGTAGAGATGGGAATCGAGCCTTACCTGGTCGCGTCCTCGGTGGAGGGTGTGCTGGCCCAGCGCCTCGTAAGGGTCGTATGCGCCAACTGCAAGCGTCTGGAGCAATCGAAACGCGACACGGGCCCCGCCGCGCCTACGGCGAGACGAATCTCCCCTCCGCCTGGCTGTGACGAGTGCAAGTTCACCGGCTACAAAGGCAGAACGGGGATCTTTGA
>JACQGJ010000525.1 GCA_016199605.1 Armatimonadota bacterium
GCCGTAGGTTCCTTTGGGGACGCACCCGCAGGTGTCCATCGAAATTGCGGCATAGCCGCGCTCGGCCCAGAGCCGGACCCAGTTGTCAAAGGCCGTGCCTCCTCCTCCGTGCACCAGAACAATGCCCGGCACTTTCTTGCCCGGCTCGACTTTCGGCATCCCCAGCCAGGCGAACACGCGCGTGGGCTTGCCCTTGAAAGGACGCCCCTCGTAGAAGAGCGCCTTCACCCCTTCCGCCTGAAACCCTTCAGCGGGGTAGACCTTCGGAGGCTTCGACAGCTTCTTCATATCCCACATGGGCCCCGTCGGATCTTTCGGCGGCTCCGGCACGTGGGCTGCGATCTGTGCGGCTCTCCTTGCTTCTTCGTTGGTTGCTGTCCCCATTTCCATCTCCACTGTACGCGTTGCATTCGGATCGACCGAGGCTTCCCAAACCTGGAGACCGTCGGCCCACGGTCCCCAGAGCCGCGTGCTGCCTTTGATCTGCAGCTTGCTCTTCTCTCGAAACCAGGTCGAGGTCTTCCAGTTCCATTGCACGGGAGGCTTCTCCCACTCGCCCTTGTCACCCACCACCGCCTTCACGTTCGCCTCAAAGACTATGAGACATAACAGCTTCTCCTTCGAAGTGTTGGTCACGATCCACTTCAGCGAGTTGTCCGCAAACTCATAACGAACGGCCGCCTTGTCGCACTTCGCAACGATGGCGTTGCCCCCGTCCTGCACAACCTTCGGCAACGGCAGGAAGCCGCCCTGAAAGAGGTAAGCGCCGCGCGGGAAACTGGGAGAGAACTTGAAAAACTCCAGCCCGCCCACTCGCAAACTCGTGAGGCAACCGTCTCCTTCAACCGTCGCCTCGTAACTTGAGGCTTGCACACTGCGGAGGTTGTTTTCGGTCGTGATCGCGACCGCCGCCGCGACCACTTCACGCGGGGGAAGACCCCCTGCGATCATCAGAAGCAAACAGCCAATTCCTGTCTGGTACCTCATTCGACCTCCTCGAAAATAGCGTTCGTAGTAGTGCGATTCATCGCACGTTACCCAGGTGAGTCGCAGTCCATGTGCAATGAATTGCACTACTACGAGCCTCCCGCGTTTTCATGCGGCGTAGAGCCCAAGCGAAGGGCGGGCATGGGAGATTCCTTCACGGACCCGCGAGTGTGGGCGTGAGCAGGAAACCTGACGATCAACGTTCCTTCAGCCTCAACAGGAACGTCCGGCATCCCTTCCCCTCCAGGTCAAACCGCTTGGCTTTCGTCGCCCACGTTTTCCCGGCATAAAAATCCACCACAGTACACGCCGCGGGAAGATCCACCGCCAACTTGTCCGGACTGTCGTAGCCTTTGTGGATCATCAGGAACGATCCGCTGGCCATCACTACCGGACCGGGGGCGCAGTAGAGGTGAACGCCCGCGTGTTGAGCGATGTTGCGGAGCAACGCGGTGTCCATGTAGGGAACGGCGGAGTAGACTGACTTCCACTTCCCGAAATCTTTCGCCGCCAAAGCTGGCTTGCCGTCGGGATACGTGCCGAGCGTCGTAGCCTGTGGATCGTCCACGTAGAACACCGGCCCCAGAGCGGTAGGGTGCAACTGGTTGCTGATGACTTCGCCGTAACCCTCGATTCGCTCGACCGTTCCTTTCGGGATTCCTTTCGTGATCGGGTGGGATTCCTCCAAGACGCGGCACTCCATTGCTTCCTTGCCGGGCTTCGCGGCCGCGATGAGACCCGTGGCGCGCTGGATGCCCTCCACTGACAGACCGTGGCCGGGCTGCACGTAGCCGGGCGCGTAGAACCACAGGAGCGTTTTGCCATCACGCTTGAGTGCGTCCACATTCTTCTGATCTTCCTCGTTGAGTGCGAAGGGGTTGATAAAGATGTAGAGCCTATACTGCTTCCGCACCTTCTCGTTGCCCAAGTCCTCCAAGCGGTAGACATCGTAGGGCGCTCCGATGTGCGGCAACTGCTCAAACAGCGTGCGCCGGATCAGGTTGTTGTAGAGCGGCGGTGCATAGTAGAGGTCGTGATGGAAATACGCCTTGCCGCTGACAAACACGGCGATCTCCGCAACGCCAGGTCGAGGCTCTTTCATCGTGTCCTGGTAAATCTGGCGCGACTGACCGATGACTTTCAGGAGGTTCGGCTCCACGAAGTATCCGACCCCGCGCAGTCCGTGACTCGCCCAGTCGGCGAACCATGCGGCATGACCATACATGATCTTCTCCGCCAGGTCGCGCTTCATCATCTCCACGCTTTCCCTGACGCTGCGCTGCCGCCCCCAGTCGCGCACCTCGGCAGTAAGGGTGCGGATGTCGAGTTCCCCAAGATACATCCGCCGGTGCAAGTCCATCGAGGCGACGGAATGTTGCGGCTCGAAGTGCGTGCCCGCGAGGCGGTGGCTGTAGGAGGTCACCATCGCGTAGTAATCGAACAGGTCCGACTTCATCGCCGCGTCCAGCTCGAAGTTGTTGTCCTGTTGCACGGATCCGGGAAGGTTGTAGCCGGTCAGGTGCGCGACATCGTAGCCGTAGTAGTTCCCCGTCAACGCCCGACCTCCAGTTTCCTGCTTGGCAAACTCGCCCAGCTTGAAGATGAATCGTAGGATGCCGCCGGACAAGAACTCGAAGTAGTCGGCAGCCGCGGCATTCTGAACGGGATCGCGGAAGACGCCGCCATTGGTTCCTTCCCGGATGAGTTGCTCGTTAGTCACGCGGGCGGTCTCGGAAGTGACCTGCGGATCGCTCCATGCAGCCTGTAAGTCCGCAGCCTTTCCACGATACTTCTGCTTCAGCCAATCGCGAAAGGCTGTGATGGCTTGGAGGTTGTAGTCGCCCATGGTCAGCTTGGCGCGGTCCTTCTCGAACAGGTTCTCATCGTTGCCGCCCAATGCGGAGTCGGGCGTGCCGCAGGTGGTCAGGTCGTAGGAAAAGATGCGGTTCGAGTAGGGACGGCTCTGCAAGTAGCGGATCACGGTTCGAAGATGATCGAGCACGAGTGCAAGGTGCTCCTTCGAGAAGTAGGATTGCGGCCCCAGCTTTCCAAACGCGGTGATCAACCGCGCCTCGGGATGCTGAGTCAGCCACAGAGGGGAAGGACGCAGGTCCAGCATGACAATGAACTTCGCATCTTTGTCCAAGCTGAGGATGCTGCGGATATGCTGATCCAGAAGCAGGCACAACTTCTGATTGCGCTCCAGTGTGCCGTCCGGCTGCAACGGATAGCCGCGAGCCTGGTAAAGATGAATCCCTGTTTGCGAGGAGAGATGAACCTTCTCGTAAGTCGGGTTCTCGTAAGCCCAAACCAACGGCGGCATGGGCTTGCCATCGAACTCGAAGGCCCGCACGGGAGCATCACGAGTCACCCGCGCGGTAAGTGGTTTGACCCCCACCCCTCGAACCCTTTGGGTTCGCGCCCTCCCCCGCTCCGCAGGGGAGGGAACCCCGAAGCGATCCACCTTCAGACTACCGAGCGTCGTCAGTCGTTTGCGAGCAGCATCAACCAGGTCCAGCCCGCGGCCCTGCTGGATATTCAAACCCTCGACTCGAACTGGCACTTCACCGTCGGGCGCGCACGCGGGCACGGTGATAGGAATCTCCACGACGGTCGTTTGGTTCGAGGGCCACTTCGAGGTTGGCGTTGGCGGAAGGCAGGTTCCACGGGAAACGGTGTAATCTCCATTTCCCGGCAGAACGGACTCTTCGCCTGCTTCATAAGCCAGCACGTAATCGTTCACCGGCGGCTGCGCCGGTCGCAGATGCAGGCGGACCGAAGTCGTTGTTCCCGGCTTGTTCTTCATGGTGGGCAGCTCGACCTTCTCCACGATCATCTGCTCGCGTGCCGCTCGATCCGCGTAGGCGAGTCGTCCCCACACGCCTTCCCCCACGCGCGCCACGATGAACGGCGATTGCCACCGGCTGTCGTCGTAGCGGGCCTGCATCCAACCCTCGGTCGCTTCGCGGCTCACCTTCATGGTTTTGTCGGTGGTCACATATCTCGTCTCACGGTCTGTGTTGATCGTCAGGTCCGCGGTCAGGGCCATGTTCGGCCAACCCGGTTGGCTCGTCGGTGTGGCGATGATCGCGAGGCAGTTCTTCCCCGGTCGCGCGTGTTCGCCCACCGACACCGGGCCCATGATCTTGAATCCCTTCGCCACCGATTTGCCGTTGACGAACACCTCGTAGAGATCGTTGGTGTAGAGCTGAATGAAGGCGCTCGTGACCTGTTCCTTTTCTCCGAGGTCGAAGGTCGCGCGGAAGTAGCGCGGCTCCTGGATGACTTGCTCACCCGGCTCGGGATACCAGATGTGGTAGCCCTTCCAGAAGGGCCGTAGCGACCCCACGTTGACCTGCGACGGGCCGGAGACTTCCACCTCGGTGTATTGGGTGTGGGGACCGTCGTTGCCCGTCACCATCAGTCGCAGCCGGTCCGTTGTCACCGGGGGAAACTCGCAGACGACGCGCCGGTCATCCTCCGCTGTCACAGCGCTCACTTGCTTCACCGTCCGCCAATGTCCGGTGCCATCCCACGCCTGCACCTCGAACGCCGTTGTGTGGCTTGGCTCAATCTCCCGGAAAGCCACGGAAGTCGCGATGACCGGATACGCCCAACGCACCTCCACCCATTGCGGCATCTCGTTGTCCCACGACCGCCACGCGGTGTCTTCGTCTCCGTCAATCACGTTGTCCGAGTAGGACGCCCGGTAGTCCGCGAAGGAACTGGTCAGCACGACCGCGCCGTTGGAAGCGAGCGCAAGGTTCATCATTCTCCTCTCACTCTCCTTGCCGCGTTGTGAAGCGAAACTCTTCTGCAGGGCGGCGCTGGAGGCAATATCATCGTTGTATCGTTTGCGGATTTCCTCCACCGTCAGCGACCGCGAGTAGACTCGCAA
>JACQGJ010000514.1 GCA_016199605.1 Armatimonadota bacterium
CGTCCCCTGAATCGGTGTGTTGATTGCGGTGCGTTCCGCAAACTCCCGTGCTTGGCGATTCGGGCTGTTGATGTCCGGCAGGGACCTCCGGCGATGGAGCAACGTCGTCACGTAGCCCGTTTGGCGCGCCTGGGCCACGATGGACTCCATGTAGGCTCCCACGCCCGGGAAAGTCGCGAAATAGCTGTCGATGATGACCTGCGCCTCCGCGGGATTGATGTCCAGGTTGGCCGCGAGCCCATAGGAGCTCATCCCGTAGGCGATCCCGAAGTTAATGACTTTTGCCGTGCGCCGCATCTCGGGCTCCACCCCGTCAGGCTCCACGTGGTAAAGGTCGGCCGCCGTGCGGGTGTGAATATCCTCATCGTTGCGGAAGGCGTGAAGGAGCCGAGCGTCCTGCGAGATGTGAGCCAGGACCCGAAGCTCAATCTGGGAGTAGTCGGCGGATACGAGGCGATGGGTCTCGGGGGGACAGATGAACGCCCGACGGATTTCCCTTCCAAGCTCCGTGCGAATCGGGATATTCTGGAGGTTCGGCTCTGCGCTCGAAAGACGGCCCGTGGCAGACCCGGTTTGCTTCAACAGGGTGTGCACACGTCTCGTCCTGGGATCTACAAGATTCAGGAGCCCCTCGACATAAGTGGACTTCAGCTTGGTAAGCTCTCGGTAATCCAGGATCTTCTGAACGACCTCATGGTCTTTAGCCAGCTTCTCGAGCACTGAGGCATCGGTGGAGTACCCGGTCTTCGTTTTCCTGCCCCGGGGAAGATTCAGCTTTTCGAAAAGGATCTGCTGCAACTGCTTCGGAGATCCGATGTTGAAACGCTCTCCAGCAAGCCGATGAATGTCCGCTTCAAGGGATTGAATCTCGGTCCCCAGCCGACCATCGAAGACCCTCAGATGGTCCACGTCCAGCAACATGCCGTCATGCTCCATCGAAGCGAGGACTGCGACCAGCGGATGCTCGACCTGATCGTACAAGGGCCGTAGGTTGCCGGCTTCCATCTCCTTCTCGACAAGCGGGAGCACCTTCCACGCGGCAACAGCCTGCCGACAAGTCCGGGCAGGGCTCTCCCCCTCCGTGGGAAACGACGCCCCGAGAAGTTCCCTGTAGATTTCCTCGATCGGGTGTTCCTGCCGAAGCGGGTTCAGCAGATAGGACATAATCAACAAGTCAGCCGTCGGCCCTGCCTGACCCTCCTTCCAAGAGAAACCCCGCCCCGCCCCGCTTTTGGCCATGGCAACAAGGGCCCGCTTCAAATCGTGGGTCACCTTCCTCACCGAGGGATCGGCCAAGACTTGCTCAAGAGGTCCCACGTCAACCGTCGGTCCGGGAACCTGCTCGTCGAACAACGCTCCCTGGCCGGTCGACTGTGTCGTGCAGGCAAGAGGAACGTAGGCAGCGTTGTCGTCCCCCCAGTACAGGGCCAAGCCTGCAAGAACCTCCGAGGCCCTCCCCCCGACGGCGTAATCGAAACACACCGCACAACTGCCGCAGGCCTTGATTGCCTGAGCCACCGCGGCGATCTCATCCCCGGTCTCGCAGGTCGTCCACTGAAATTCCTCGGTTGTGGTCTCGGGGTCCGCTTCCACGCCCAGCTCACGGATCAAAGCCCGGAACTCGTAGGACTCCAGTATCTGCCGCAAGCGGTCGGGTTGCGGCGGCTCCCACTGCCACTGACCCCAATCCGTCGACAACGCCATGTCCCGGACGATCGTGACCAGCTCTTTGTTCTGGACGACACGGTCACCGTGCTGTTGCAGGGCCGCCCGCAATGAGAGACGTTTTACGGACTCGAGGTTCCCGAGGAGGTTCTCCACGCTGCCGAACTCCTGGATCAAGGACGCAGCCGTCTTGTCTCCTACCCCGGGCACTCCCGGAATGTTATCCGACGCGTCCCCCTTCAACGCTTTCAGATCGACGATCTGACCGGGAGTCACACCCGTCTTGTCTTTCACCATCTCCGGAGTGTATCGCGTGACGTCTGTGACGCCTCGGTTGTTGACCCAGACCTCCACGGACTCAGAGACCAGTTGCAGGGAGTCATTGTCACCGGTCACCACCACCGTCTTCCATCCCTCGGACTCCGCCATCTTCGTCAGAGTGCCGATGATGTCATCCGCTTCAAACCCCGGAGTTTCGAGGTGAGCGACACCCAGGTCGTCCAGAAGCCGTTGTGCCAGAGGGATCTGGGGCCGCAAGTCTTCGGGCATCGGCGCACGGTTGGCTTTGTAAAGGTCAAAGCTCTCATGGCGAAATGTCGGCCCGGGGGCATCGAAGGCGACCAGCGCCATATCGGGGCGTTCCTGCGTGAGCAGATTCATGATCATGCGAAGGAAACCATAGACGGCATTGGTGGGTATCCCTTCCGAGGTTGAGAGGAAGGGAATCCCAAAGAACGCGCGAAAGAGGAGGCTGTGCCCGTCCACGATGAGAAGTTTCTTCATGCGGTCACACTCGCACCAATTGGTCGAGCGTGTCGCCGGACAAGAACACGAGCAGCTTGAAGAAGAGGAGAGTGGCAATCAGCGCAAGTACCGGGTAAGCGATCACTCGAATCGCGTCAGGCAGCTTCATCTTGTGCGTGGCTTGAATGCTCACGATGACCAGATAGACCGTCCACAGGTGAACGGAAATCGCGAGACCATACCACACCACTGCGCCGGCACCCGAATCCAGGTTTCCCCCACCGCACAGAAGAGCCACAAGGGCCACTGGCAGAGTCAACAGCAGGGGGGTGTGGGCATAACCAAAAGCGGCAAGGAGGCTGAATCCTCTTCCCATCCCTCCGAGGACCTCCGCCGAGAGCTGCAGGACTGCCACACGCAGGAACCAGAAGCCAATCCCCGCAAAAGCAGCGAGGAGGATAACGAAGAAGTAGTTCATCTTGTAGACTACCCCAAACACGAGGGCGTGCAAAGCGCTGAAGTCGCACAAGAACCGAGCGACCTTACCCGCACCATACTGTTCGGCCAGCTTTACCCCCAACGACCAACTGAGGGACGCGACAAGGATGACCTGCGCTGCGGGCAAGATCGGGCGCTCCTCCGAGATTCGTTCCAGCGTCTTCATCGGCGTCACCAACACGCCGACCAGCATTCGCCATGTCATGATGTTGCTACTCCTCTCGCTGCGGTGAGATCAATGGAAGGTTGGAAGGTTGGATTGGCCGGGCGCTACCATTCTTCCAACGTTCCAATCTTCCATTTCTCCAATGCTCCATTTTCCCTGACCTGTCCAGTTGCGACCGTACAGCCGTATGGTTTCAGTCATGCAGGAAGCGGCACGCCCTCAGCCCTTGATCTCGATGCCCGGGCTTTTCAGACAGGACTGCAGGCCCTTCTGAATCGCGTCGGACAGGATTCCCTCTGCCATCTTGGAGGTGCTCTTCATCAGGAGGTCCAACAACGAAGCGCTCTCATAGGAGACGATGTTTGGCTCGCCCTTGATTCCCGAGGCCTTCGCTGCGATGCGAATCGCGGCTTTCAGCCCACCCAGCTCGTCCACCAGGCCGAGGCGCTTGGCCATCTCTCCAGTGTAAACTCTCCCGTCGGCCAAGGCTTTCACCTGAGCGCGAGTCATCTTTTTCCGGCCGCGCGTGACATCGTCGACGAACTGATTGTAAACCTGGTCAATCATGCTCTGGAGAATCCCCCGCTCCTCGGAGGTGATCTCACGCGCCGGGTTGCCGAGATCTTTGTGAGGACCGCTTTTGACAGTCTCCGCCTTAAGCCCGATCTTCCTGAAGAGGTTCTCCATGTTGTGCAGCTCCATGATGACGCCGATGCTTCCCGTCATGGTCGCGGGATTGGCCACAATCGTATTCGTGGCGCTGGCAATGTAGTAGGCTCCCGATGCAGCGACGTCCCCCATCGAGGAAATCACCGGCTTTCTGCCCGACAGTTGCCGTACCTCCTGGTAGATCTCCTGGGAAGCCGCCGCGCTGCCGCCCGGACTGTTGATACGCAACACCACCGCCTTGACTCCCCGGTCTTTTCGCGCCTGCTCCAACTGATCGATGATCCCTTCCGACCCGGCCATTGCTTCCCCAAAAAGCCCGTCGCCCTCGCCGCCGGTCATAATCATCCCACTCACGTGAATCAGGGCGATACTGTCCTCCAACGAGCCGCCGCCAGCGCTCATGGCGAGCGCACCCACCAGGATCAACCCGCTCAAAGCAGCCAACAAGAACGCCGACGTGAAAACCACGGCGGGCAGAATCCAGTGTTTCCTGTGACGTTTCATCAGAGTGCTTCCGTTCCTTCCTATATCGGAGGTTTCGGAGGACGCGCCAGCCTTGACAAGGGTCAGATCGCTCTCTTATAATGCCACCGTTGCCGAAGTGGCGGAATTGGCAGACGCGCTGGACTCAAAATCCAGTTCTCGCAAGAGAGTGTCGGTTCGACCCCGACCTTCGGCACCAGCCCTTCCACTCTCCCCCCTTAGTTTCACGCTCGACCATTATAGGGGTCGCAGTGAAGCTACGTCAATCTGCTTTACCGCAACAAGGGGGTCTCCTGTCGCGTTTCCGCTGCATTTCTTCCAGGGAAAGTGATCGACGCCGGTCTTGAAGCGGAGGGGTTGTCGGGGGTATACTACCGTAGCCTTTCAAACCTGTTTGACCCAACCGACGACACAGAGGAGCGGCCATGACAAGCCGGGAACGCGTCCTTGCGGCAATCGATCATCGGCAACCGGACCGGGTGCCCGTCGATCTCAGCGCCATGCGATCAACAGGCATCATGGCGATCGCCTACAATCGACTCAAAAAACACCTGGGGTGGGAGGTCGGTGCGACGCGAGTTTACGACGTGGTGCAGCAACTCGCCCAGCCCGACGACGCCGCACTGGATTTCTGGCAGGCGGACGCCGTGGACCTGGGGCGCGCATTCCTGACGCAGGACACCGACTGGAAGCCTTTCACGTTGCCGGACGGCAGTGCGGCGACCATTCCTGCGTGGGTGGAGTTCGAGCCTTCCAGCGGAGGTTGGCTGTACCGGGCCGAAGATGGAACCGTCATCGGGTCCATGCCTGCAGGCGTTCACTATATGAGTCAGTGCTGCTGGCCGATGCTGGATTGGGAGACGCCCTTCGACCTCGACCGGGTGCCGGAGGCCATGAAGAAAGTCACCTGGGCCGCGCTTCCGACGGCGCCCTATCACGTCCCCTGGACGGCAGAGACCATGCCCGAAATTCGGAGGCGCGCACAGGAATTCTATGCGAGCACCGACAAGGCTGTGATGCTCGCCTTCGGCGCCAACTTCCTCGAGTGGGGGCAGTTCCTGCGGCGCATCGACAACTTCCTGCTCGATCTCGTCGCTGAGCCACAGCGGACTCATGCCTTGCTCGACAAGTTGCTCGAAGTCCATCTGGCGAGCGTGGATCGCGTGCTGGGCTTGGTGGGTGACTGCATCGACGTACTCCAGTTGGGGGATGACTACGGCACCCAAGCGGCCTCCCAGATCTCCCCGAAGACGTACCGGGAGTTCATCAAGCCTCGCCTTGCGACCGTCGTTGAGCGTGTCAGAACGCGTTCCAACTGTCGCCTCTTTCTGCACTCGTGCGGGGCGATTGCCGAGTTGATCCCGGACATCATAGAGACCGGCATCGAGATCATCAATCCGGTGCAGACCAGTTGCGCCGCGATGGAGCCGGAGAGATTGAAACAAGAGTTCGGCGCGGACCTCTGCTTCTGGGGAGGCGGCTGCGATACAAGAACGGTTCTTCCCCACGGGACACCGGCGGAGATTCGTGACCACGTGCGGGAGAGGATGAACACCTTCGGCCCGGGTGGAGGCTTTGTATTCGCTCAGGTACACAACATTCTGTCCACGGTCCCCCCGGAAAACGTCGTCGCGATGGTCGAAGCCGCGAAGGAGTTCAGAACACTGAGTTGAGGCTTCCCGACCGGAGACCGATTACGACGAAACTAACGCCGAGCATCATCAGGTTATGAAGATTCACCAAGTCAAGGTCCATCCGTCCAAAGCGTCTCTTCCCAAGACAGAGCAACTGGCCTGGAAGATCGCCGAGGTTGCTGCCGACAAGTCGCCGATCCGGGACGATGTGGCCGAGATGGCTGTCAACCGTATCATCGACAACGCCGCGGTCGCCGTTGCCGCGATCAACCGGAAACCGGTGGCCAACGCTCGATCCCAGGCGCTGTGTCACCCGCGCGAGGAGGGAGCGACTCTGCTCGGGATTCCCTCGGACCAGCGGTTTGAGGCAGAATGGGCCGCTTGGGCCAACGGCGTCGCCGTTCGTGAGTTGGACATGCACGATACCTTTCTGGCCGCCGATTACGCGCATCCCGGAGACAATATCCCTCCGTTGCTCGCGGTTGCCCAGCAGTGCAATCGTTCGGGAGAGGACCTCCTTCGAGGGATTGTCACAGCCTATGAGATTCAGATCAACCTGGTGAAGGGCCTCTGCCTGCACAAGTTCAGGAAAGATCACATCGCGCACCTTGCTCCGGCAGTCGCCGCCGGTCTGGGAAGTCTGCTGGATCTCGATGCGGAGACGATCTACCAGGCGGTTCAGCAGGCGGTGCATGTTTCCTTCACGACCCGGCAGTCTCGCAAAGGGGCAATATCGAGTTGGAAGGCTTACGCTCCGGCCCACGCAGGGAAGCTTGCCCTCGAAGCGGTTGACCGCGCGATGCGGGGAGAACGGAGCCCGTCCCCAATCTACGAAGGTGAGGACAGCGTCATCGCCTACATGCTCGGCGGCCCGCAGGCTGTCTACGAAGTGCCCCTTCCTGAGCCGGGCGAAAGCAAACGCGCCATCCTGGAGTCCTACACCAAAGAACACTCCGCCGAGTACCAGGCGCAGGCGTTGATCGACCTGGCCTTCCGAATGCGGTCCCAGGTTACCGATTTTGAG
>JACQGJ010000538.1 GCA_016199605.1 Armatimonadota bacterium
AGCTGATGGAACACGGAGTTCTCGTGAAGATCCCGGACAAGCCGGGGGCCGTGATCATGACTTACACACGACAGAAGGTCAAACGATGAGGTTGCATTCCTGGTAATGACAATGAAACGAAACTTAACCTGTATCGGAGTGTGGTTGTTGATGAAGACTCAGTTCGCCCATGGTGTTGCTGTGACGCCACAGGAGATGACCGAGTGCCGTCGCTGGGTCGCGGCGAAGTTTGAGGGGATTCCAGAAACCCGAGTGCCGGAGCCTGGTCTGCTCGTGCTTGCCAATAATGACCCTGTTCAGAAGAACTCCCGTGGTGGCAAGCCTTTGAACATCGCGGGCAAGCAATACACACGCGGCCTCTATTGTCATGCCGCGAGCAAGGTCGTCGTGCGTCTTCCCGGTCCGGGGAAGACTTTCGATGCCGTCGTCGGAGTGGACACCAACGACCAGACAAAGGGTGGCCGCGGGAGCATCGTTTTCTCAGTCAACCTCGGCGGGACGGAAGCCTTCCGCACCGATGTGCGAAGGGAAGGGATGCCCGCATCGCCAGTGCATGTCGAACTTGGCGGCGCGACCGAATTCGTCCTCGAAGTCGGCGATGCCGGAGATGGTATTTCGTGTGACCAGGCGGATTGGGCCGACGCGAAGGTGACATTGGCGGATGGCAAAGAGATCTGGCTGGGTGACATGCCCCTCGTCGAGGGACCACAGCGCGGTCCCTACACGACTGAGCCGCCCTTCTCATTTGTCTATGATGGTCAACCCTCTACCGACTTGTTCAAGACATGGGAGCTCAAACGCGGTTCCCGCAACCTCGACGACCAGCGAACCGAGCGCACACTCACCTACTCCGATCCGAAGACCGGCCTGGTTGTCCGTTGTGTCGCCATTGAGTACCGTGATTTCCCGACAGTCGAGTGGACGGTCTATTTCAAGAACTCAGGAACGGTGGACAGTCCGATCCTTGAGAACCTCCAGGCGCTGGACGTCCGGCTGGAAAGGAGCGGACGAAACGAGTTCCTGCTACACCATGGAGTAGGTTCACAGGCGAACCGATCGGACTACAGGCCTCTCGAAACCCCGTTGAGTCCCAACACAACGAAGCGAATCAGTGCCGCCGGTGGCCGCCCAACCAACACTGACCTCTCCTACTTCAACCTCGAAGGGGAAGGAGAAGGAACCATCATTGTTATCGGCTGGCCGGGTCAGTGGGCTGCCGACTTCGTACGCAATGAAGCGAATGGCGTGCACATCACTGCGGGACAGGAGCTTACACACTTCAAGCTACTGCCCGGCGAAGAAGTGCGCACTCCGCTCATTGCTCTTCAGTTCTGGAAAGGCGGAGACTGGATTCGCTCTCAGAACCTCTGGCGACGGTGGATGATGGCGCACAGTATGCCGAAACGGGGCGGGAAGCTGCCGCCTCCTCAATTCGTCGCTGCCAGCTCGCGCGCCTACGAGGAGATGATGGGCGCGAACGAAGAGAATCAGATCATGCACATCGACCGCTACATCGAAGAGAAGCTGAAGATCGACTACTGGTGGATGGACGCGGGCTGGTACATTCAGCAGCAAGGATGGCCGCAGGTAGGAACGTGGGAAGTGGACCCGAAGCGATTCCCAAAGGGCTTCCGGCCAGTCAGCGACCACGCGCACTCCAAAGGGGTCAAGATTCTCGTCTGGTTTGAGCCTGAGCGAGTCGCCGCGGGCACCTGGCTCGCGGATAATCATCCGGAGTGGATCTTGGGCGGGAAGAACGGTGGGCTGCTGGACCTCGGCAACTCCGCAGCGCGGAACTGGCTGACCGACCACATTGATCGACTGCTGACCGAGCAGGGAATCGACCTCTACCGTCAGGACTTCAACATGGATCCGCTTGGGCACTGGCGAGGGAACGATGCCCCGGACAGGCAAGGCATTACGGAGATCCGGCACGTCACCGGACTTCTGGAATACTGGGACGAGTTGCGTCGTCGACACCCGAATATGCTCATCGACACTTGCGCCTCCGGTGGCAGGCGCAACGATCTCGAAACACTGCGCCGCGCCGTTCCCTTGTGGCGCAGCGATTACGCCTTCGAGCCGATCGGGCATCAGTGCATGACCTACGGAATCTCCCTGTGGATTCCATATCACGGCACCGGCACGGTTGCGTGCGTCAACGCAGGGTACTATGGGGGCGGATGGACCCCGGTTGAGCCTTACGCTTTCTGGAGCAACGCCGCTCCGAGTCTTGGTTCGGGGGTCGACGTCCGTGTGAAGAACATCGACTACGACGCCTTGCGCAAGCTGGTGAACGCATGGCGACAGACCAGTTCGTGCTACTTCGGCGACTACTACCCCCTCACCTCCTATACGCAAGACAACGATCAGTGGATAGCCTGGCAATTCGACAGCCCTGAGAGTGGCGAAGGCATGGTGCAGGCGTTCCGACGATCCGACAGCTTCTATGAGTCGGCGCGGTTCCGGCTGAAGGGTCTGGATCCCGAAGCCCTTTACTCGGTCAAGAGGGTCGATACCGCGAAGTCCGTGAGGAGGGCCGGAAAGGCCCTCATGGAGCAAGGTCTCCTGATTGACATCAAGGACCAACCGGGCGCCTCGGTCCTCGTCTACAAGCGATCGAAAAAGAGATAGCTCGGGGATGTGCTTCATTCGACTCGCCATCGCAGAGGTCGGCAGCAGAAGTCCCGGTTCCTTCCTCCGGAAATAGCGTTTGTAGTAGTGCGATTCATCGCGCGTGTGCCGGTGGGTAACGTGCGATGAATCGCACTACTACAAACGCTCTGGCATTTTCACCG
>JACQGJ010000539.1 GCA_016199605.1 Armatimonadota bacterium
AAGTAGCTGTGATTGCAGTTGCTTGCCGCCCAGTGGTCGAAACCGTGGCGTCGCAGACCCGGGGGAGTGAAACACCCTCGGTCCGAGCCGTCGAGATGCCACTTGCCGATGTAGGCGGTCTGGTAGCCGTGGTCACGCAGAACGTCGGCGATCGATGTAACGTCCTCGCGGAGCCGAACATCGTTCGTCACCACGCCGTGAGACAGTGGGTGCAGCCCGGTCAGGAGGGTTGCGCGCATCGGGCAACAGACCGGAGCATTTGCTACCGCGCGCGTCAGTCGCCTCCCCTCCCTGGCAAACGCATCAATACTCGGCGTGAGCACCGGCTCCTGACCGACGTGACCGATCGAGCAGCCTCGAAGCTGGTCGGCGAAGACGAAGAGGAGGTTGGGACGTGGAGTGGTCACCGACTTGTCCACCACGCAGGCTTCTGATTCTTCGCGAACCAGTCACACAGCAGCTTCTGCCTATCCGTGGGTTCGGGAGAGGGAGCGGTGCTGTGCCGGTCCGATCTGTGCTCGACGCTCCAGCCGATCCACTCGCGAAAAGCGTGATAGCTCCAGTCCCAGTTGTTGGCCTCGAAAATGTCGATGAGGTCCTTGAGGTAGCGATAGGCGCTGTTGTCCGGCGCCCAGCGGATGGCGCTGAACTCGCCGACGTAGATGTGAACACGGTGCATCTTCTGGAACTCAACCACCGGTTTGAGCGCCACCTCCAGTTGAGCCTTGTCCCAGAGCTTTCCGTCGATTTCACCGGGATAGCGATATTGCTTCTCCCAGTTGTCATGCACCCCCTGATGGGTGAAGGTGTGCGGGAGATACATGTGAACGCTGTAGACTACGCCGGGAACTTCCAGCGGTCGGAAGTCCTGAATCCCGAACGGGTTCCCCCCTTCGGCGGGTTCCACGATGATCGCATGGTTAGTGTCGAGGGCCCGGACGGCTTTCGCTGTTTTCTCGGCCAGCTCTTGCCAGTCGAGCAAACCTTCCACGACCGCTCCCTCCACGGGTTCGTTGGCGAGGTCGTAGCCCCAGACAGCCTTGGCCTTCTTGTAGCGTCGCGCCATCTTTTGCCAGACCTCGACGAACTTCCGCTGACAGTCGGCGTTATTGAACAGCCCGGCGTCCGACCCGGCATATCCGCCCGACGTGACTCGACCGCCGGGCGGCGAGTGCAAGTCCACGACAACCAGGATCCCGTGCTTCTCACACAGCGGGAGGGCAGCATCCAGTTTCTTCAACTCGCCTTCGAGCCATCGATCGTAAGCCGCCATATCGAGGGGGTCTGCCGTCGCCTGTGACGTCGTCTTGATAAGCTGCCAGCGTATCAGGTTCGCTTTCCAGTCGCCTCCAAAGAGTCGCAGGCTCTCCTCGTTGATGTTGGGACTTATCATGGCGCCCCGAAGGCGGGGCAGTTTGTGGCCCTTGTAGACCGGCCTGGTCGTTTTGCGGGGATGTGGAACGAAAGGCTCCTTCCGCACAGTGACCTTAAGGTCGTCAAACCAGACCTTGCCGGTGACAGCCTCAAGGCCGAGGTAGAGGGAAACTTGCGTGGCATCCTTGGGGACGCGAACAGGGAACACAACCCGCTTCCAGTCGAAGTCGCCGATATCAATCGTTCCCTGAGGCCACTGTCGGCCGCTGTCGCCAACGATGGGAACCATGAATTTCACCCCGTTCCACGGTTTGGGTTTCTCGGTGACGCTCTCCGCTTTGACCATGCCCGAAAAGTGGAGGAGATATCCTCGCACTCTTTCAGCGGGAAGCGGGATCTGGACGATCGTTGAACCCACCGGGGAATCGGCGGGTCGCTCGATGAACAGCGACTGGTCGCTCTGGTACCCCGGCCCGGGTTTTGCCGGTCCGGACCAGCCCGCAAAGGCCTGCTTCCCCTCGAAGTCTGCCTCGAACAGGACCTCACCTTTCTTAAGAGCCGGTCGCTCCTGCGACCAGACGCTATCCACGCAAGCGGCCAGGATCAGGATCGCGAAGGATATTGAGCGCATAAGTGCAACGACTCCTTTCCAGCAAACGGCGGTAGTTTACCATTTCATCGGCGGGTTGCCCAGAGAGTTGGGTCCGTGAAAATCTATCTTGCATAACATGGTAGCGTGTGTCATAATGCTCGTCGGTGAAGAAAATGGACGACTGGGTCATTCAACTTCGGAAAGGGGCAATCGAGCTGTGCATTTTGGCGCTGCTCGCAGAGCGAGAGCGATATGGCTACGAGATTGTGCAAGAGTTGAACGAACCCGGACCAGTCATCGTTGCGGAGGGCACCATCTATCCCTTGTTGAAACGACTCAGCCAGGAAGGATGGGTAATCTCGACCTGGCACGAGTCGCCCTCCGGGCCGCCACGGAAGTACTATCGACTGACAGAGAAAGGTAGTGTTCGTCTCTACCAGATCACCGCGGAATGGCGGAGCTTTGCCGAATTTGTAAACCGTATGGTTGGAGGTGTTACTGATGAGTTCCCTGGACCCACAAAGTCAGCGGAAGGTGGACGAGTATCTCTCCCGGCTGCGACAAAGCCTCTCAGCGTTGCCCGAGCCGGAAAGAGATGATGCCGTGGCCGAAGCGCGTGGCCACATCGAGGAGGCGGTCAGTCGCGTTCGGGCGGATGAGTCCCAGGTATTGTCGACGGTGCTGCGCAGCCTGGGAGAACCGGAGGTCTTTGCGGCGTCGCTGCTTGACACTGACCGAGGCATGACTCCGGCCCCTCAGAAATCGAAGGTTTCCACGAAACTCGCCCTTGGAATCGTGATAACCGGAGCGGTGCTGCTGCTGGTCGCTGGAGGACCTTTCGTCTTGTACATGAGCTTCCAGTCTCGTGCAAAGCCCCCTCAGGCGGCTTACGCAGAGACGATCGTTGCCCGCTTCGACGTGAAAACGACACCCCTCAGCAGAGATGGTGTCACCGTGGACGGAGAGGGCTGGCGCGTCGAAGCAAAGGAGCGGAGAACGGTTCGTCTTTTCGAGGTGCCAACTTCTTCAATCGAGCAGTGCATGTTGACCTTTCAGGCAAGAATGCGCACGGAGGACGTGAGGGGGCGGGCCTACCTCGAAATGTGGTGCCGCGTTCCCGGCAAGGGGGAGTTCTTCTCGAAAGGGCTTCAGAGCGCCGAAACCGGAACCACGGACTGGACCTCCTGCGAGACCCCCTTCTATCTGAAAAGGGGAGAGCGGCCAGACCTTGTGAGACTGAATGTGGTTTTCGAGGGGACGGGTACGGTCTGGATCAAGGAAGTGAAGCTGCTCAAGATCACTGAGGTAGACTGAACTACTAAACAGCATCCAATCCGTTCTTCAACAATAAGAGGTGATGACAAATGGAAACTCAAGCAAACCCGGTCTGCCCGAGTTGCGGGTCGGAAGAAACTGAGCCGGATGAAGTCAGGCGAAGGCAAGAAAGCAGGAAGGCGCTCATGCTTGGCGGAGTGGGGATAGCGATCCTGCTCCTGGACTTATTGGTTTTACGGAGAGGCGTCTGGTGGTATGCGTTCTTCTTTCTCCCCTGGTGGGGTTTGGGAAGGACACCGGGTCCTTGGAGGGTGTGCAGACGGTGCGGATGGAAAGGAGCGGTCTATCAGCAGAACCTGAGACAGTATCGCTCGAAGGCGCAGCTCTTTGGTGTGCCCCTGGTTTGTGTCGGCGAGGCGAGAGATTCGGAGACTGGACGCGTGCAGCACGCGAGAGGCCTCATCGCTATCGGCGCTATGCCGCGTGGAGTGATCGCAATCGGAGGGTTGCCGATCGGAGTGGTCGCCCTCGGCGGCCTACCCGTCGGGCTGATTGCTTTCGGTGGTCTCGCTGCCGGGTTGCTGTTTGCCTTTGGTGGAATTGCCCTCGGTGGGATCGCGTATGGCGGTGGAGCGATTGGTCTAATTGCGGTTGGTGGCGGTGCTCTCGGCTACGCGGCGATCGGCGGAGGAGCGGCCGGGCACTACGCGATGGGTGGTGGAACGGCCGGAGCGCACACCGTCAACTACCTGGCGCAGGATCCGGTAGCCGTCGCCTTCTTCCAGCGCCTGTTCGACGCCGTGCCTCCCTGGGCGCTGCCCGACTGGATGACGCCGCCACCAATGATGCGGTTGATCGGGCGGTGACATCATTTCGCCGCCAGACTTGCGCAAACCAGCTCGTTGTCATTCCGGGCGAACACGTGCCGATAGGCAAACGCCGGATGTGACCAGCAGACTCCTCC
>JACQGJ010000540.1 GCA_016199605.1 Armatimonadota bacterium
CAGCCACAGGAATAGGATGGACAACGGACAAAGCTGGAGCTTTATCCTACGGAAAGCCCGTTAATCCGGGACGCACCCGAACTCATTTCCCTTGCACACCCCGAGAATCGGAGGAACCCGCCATGATCGAAGAAATCTACATCCTGCATCACACCCATGCCGACATCGGGTATACCGACCTGCAGCCACTGATCTACGAAAAGCACGTCGAGATCATCGATCAGGCTCTCGACCTTTGCACACAAACCGCGGGCTATCCTGAGGACGCCCAGTTTCGCTGGATTCACGAGGTCAGTTGGCCGGTGATGCTCTATCTGCAAAAGAAACCGCAGCGGGCCGAGGAACTGATCCGGCGATGCCATGAGGGGCGCATGGAAATCTGCGGGCTATACCTGCACCCCACGGAGCTTTACGACCGTCGGTCGCTGGAAGAATCGCTCCAGCCGGCTCTGCGCTTCTCTCAACGGCACACAATCCCGGTGACCACCGTGATGGCTACAGACATCCCTGGCATGGCGTGGAGTCTTCCCGACCTGATGGCCGCGGCGGGATTCCCTTATCTCAACGTGTCTCCGAATGCCATCATGAGCAAACCGCCGGAGGTCGAGCGCCCCTTCTACTGGATTGGGCCCGACGGCGGGAAGGTGTTGGTCTGGCTGACCGACTGGCGCAAGGGAAGCTACGGAGAAGCACATGAGCTCGGATTCCCTCAGGGATTCGACACAATGCGCGAACGGGTAGCGACATACCTCCATCAACTCGAAGCTGAGGGATACCCGTGGAAAGTGTTGGCTCTGCATTTCGGGGCCGACAATTACCCTCCGCATGAGAGTCTGCCCGACCTCGTAGCGATGTGGAACGAGCACGGCGACCTTCCCAGGATGCGACTCGCGACCAACCGGGAATTCTTCGAGCGACTCACCGGGTTGCACGACGGCCAGTTCGACTCCCATCGCGCAGCCTGGCCAGACTGGTGGTCGAACGGCCTCGGGTCCGTAGCCTTCGAAGCGGCGCTGTCACGAGAAACCCATTGCGGTTTGAGTCGTATCGAAGCTCTGCAGAAGGCTGTCGGGGACAAGGGCGACCTCTGGCCCCTTTTTGAGGACTTGCTGTTCTTCGATGAGCACACTTTCGGCGCCAGGAATGCCGGGCTGGAACCCCACACCTTCGAGGCGCGCGCCAGTTGGCATTTCAAGGCGGCCTACATCTACCGGGCAGCCGATGCAGCGCGTCGGAGGGAGGCCAGCCTGTCTCTGCAACTGACGGGAGAGGGCGGGGTCGTCATCTTCAACCCGCTCTCGGAAGAGTACTTCGGACCTGCGAGAGTGCCGGACGATGTCCCGACATTGATCTCAGAGGCCGGTGAAGTATCTCCGGTTCAGCGATCGACTGGCACACCGTTATCTCCTGAAGTTCCCTGGAGCCTCCTGCGCGTTCCTCCTGGAGCAACCCGCCGATGGAAATCGGGTTCACCCGGCCTGACTGAACTTGAAAGGGGTATCTCTACAGAGGGCACTCTTCAGAATGAGTTCTATCGCATCTCCTTCGATACAGAAACCGGATTGGTGAAATCAATCCTCGACCTCACGGCGCAAAGGGAACTGCTGGACTCCACGGCGCCTTATGGGTTCGGCGACACAATCCATGAGACCATCGAAGGCTCGCAAGATCGGAACGCCCTGTGGGACCGCAGCTATGTCGAACTTCCACGCGGGCTACGACACACCGACGCACCCTTCATGCGCAAAAGAGCTGCTGATGACGCAGAGCTTCTATGCGTTCAGCAGGGGCCGGTGTTTGCCAGCGTCACGGCGCGAAGCAAGCTGCCTGATGCGAGGTATCTGGAAACCGAGGTTCGCCTCTGGAGGGGGTTGCGCCGCATTGATGTCGAGGTCCGCGTGGAGAAGCAATCGCAGGAGAGATACGAGAGCCTGTACGTGGCGTTTCCGTTCGCGTTGCCGAACCCCTCTGCTTACATACACAGCGGCGGCGCGGTGTTTAAGGCTGAAGAGGAGCAACTCCCCGGGTCCTGCCGCGACTTCTACGCGGTAGAGGACTTCGTCGCCGTTGAGGGCGCCGACGGGTGGGCCATCCTCTGTCCAGTGGACGCACCGTTGGTGCAACTGGGGCAGATCATCAATACGGGGCAGTGGCTGGATCACCTGGTCCTGAAACGCGGCTGTATTTACTCGTGGCCGGTAAACAACTTCTGGTATACCAACTTTCCCGGTTGCCAGCAAGGGATCCTGAAATTCCGTTACTCTATGACCACCGGAACCGGGAAGCTCGACACGCACGTGGCTGCGAGCTTCGGACGAGGGGTGAGGATGGGGCTGACCGTGCGGTGATTTGCCCTTGTAGGGAGTGTGTGATATTCAGCTATGGCTTTGCCACATGACCCAACTCAGAAACCAGACCCCAACGTCTGCCCGCATCAGTACTGTTTCATGTGGCAGATGGGGAGAGCGATCACGTCTCGCACCAGCGAACCCAGATCAGTTGTTGAGGGATGCCGTTGTTGTTTTGGTGTTTGCACAAGACTCGATCCGGAGCATGGCGACGCCGACTGGTATGAGGGGCACGGACCAAACCTCGCAGAGGCTGGATTACCGTGGTTCTACTTCTATCCGTCACCCGACCATCTCCGCGCAGCGTTTCGCGAGAGGTACATCTCAGAATCGGAAGCGTTGTGGGGTATCCGGCACCGGCAATGTTCATCATGATTTGTGGCGGAATTCTCACAGAGCGGAGCGCAAGTAGCCTGCCTTCAGTTCTGTGGCGATGGAACCTGCATCCCAGCCCAGGGCTTGCCCGGTGCCCACCCGGTCGGTTTGCCGCGGGGAACGTCAGGCGCTCGCGGCGTTTCAGGAGGCCGATGAAGGTAATGGACTCATCCGTGTTCCCACCATTGTGGTCGCGGAAATCTAATGCCTGATGTGCAAGTTGGGGATCCACGATCTTTTCCCCGGGATCTTTCGACGGATGGCGGAGGCAGAGCAGATATGCTTCGTGAGCTTGCGCGCCGAAGATGTCCGGAGAGCTTCACGGCTGCCAACCCCTGGGAGGTCTTTACCACTCAGCCCCTCCCCGACGAGATGGAAGGCTACCCTCTCTCCCGGCAGTGCCCGAGTTGGAGGCAAGTGACAGGAAAAATAAACTCCTCTCCTTGGAACTCTTTCCCGAGGGAATGTACCTAACTGGACGTTTGTGATCGCGACCATCGCCTTTTTTTGGAGGGACTCAACCATGCCACCAGCCTTCGAAG
>JACQGJ010000031.1 GCA_016199605.1 Armatimonadota bacterium
CGCCTGCGGGTTGGCTTTGCCGTGGCTCTTCTTCATGACCTGCCCCACCAGAAATCCAAAGGATTTGTCTTTCCCGGACCTGAAGCTCTCGACTGCGTCCGCGTTTTCAGCGAGGACCTCCTCCACGATTGCTTCCAGGGCGCTTGTATCAGAGATCTGAACAAGGCCCCTCTCTTCGACAATCTGTCTCGGAGACGTGCCGGTGCGATACATTTCCTCAAAGACCGTCTTGGCTATCTTGCCACTGATCGTGCCGTCGTCGACCAGCTTCAGCATGTCCGTCAGGTTCTGAGGGGTAACAGCACTCTCCTGAATCTCGCGATTGTCGGCATTCAACAGGGCGGCGAAGTCCCCCATGATCCAGTTGCTGAGGACTTTTGGTTTGTCATACAGCCGTGTGGCCTCCTCGAAGAAGTCCGCCGTGGCTTTGGACATGGTTAACACCCGGGCATCGTATTCGGGCAGGCCGAGCTGGTCGATGAAGCGCCGTTTCCTGGCCTGCGGCAGTTCGGGCAGGCTTGCTTGTGCGCGATCCTTCCACGCCTCGTCAATCACGATCGGCACGAGGTCCGGCTCCGGGAAATAGCGATAGTCATGAGCGAACTCCTTGGAGCGCATCGACTCGGTAACGCCGCGGGCTTCGTCCCACAGCATCGTTTCCTGAGTGATAGTCCCGCCCGCCTTCAGAATCTCCGTCTGTCTCTGAATCTCGCTGCGCAGGGAGCTGGTGACAGAGCGGAAGGAGTTGAGGTTCTTGATCTCCACGCGTGTCCCGAGTTCTTCTTCGCCCGCCGGACGGAGAGACACACTCGCCTCGAAGCGCATCGATCCCTGCTCCATCTTGCAGTCCGAAATCTCGAGATAGAGCAGAATCGAGCGCATCGTCTCCATGTACGCTTCGGCCTCGTCTACCGAGTACAGGTCGGGCTTACTGATGATCTCCAGCAAGGGAACCCCGGAGCGGTTGTAGTCGATGAGACTGGCCTCCGGGTCACCCGCTTCGGATCCGTGGATCGACTTCCCTGTGTCCTCTTCGATGTGAACATCGACCATGCCTACCTGTTTCATGACTCCGTTGGAGGGGATTTCAAGGTAGCCACCGACACCGAGGGGGAGCATTCGCTGCGAGATCTGATAGGCCTTCGGAAGATCAGGGTAGTAGTAGTTCTTCCGCTCCATGAGGCAGGGAGTGTTGATCTCGCAGTGGAAGGCCAACGCGGCCTTCAACGCGTACTCAACCACACTTCGGTTCAGTACCGGCAGCGACCCGGGTAGACCGAGGCAGACCGGACACGTCTGGGAGTTTGGCTCGGCGCCGAACTGCGTGCTACACCCGCAGAAGATTTTCGTTCTCGTTGACAACTCGGTATGGATCTCCATGCCGATGACGGTTTCAAATCCAGTGTTCAAGGGTATGTCCTTAAGATGCTTATTGACTTAACTCCGAACGGCAGGCTCTGGAAGAATGGAAGATTGGAGGAATGGAGGAAGGGAAACGTCCAGGCCCTTCCACTCTTCCAGCTTTCCTTTCTTCCAGCAAACGTGCGCAATGAGCGTTGTGGAAGATCAATGCGAGCCAGGTTGATGTCACAGTCGGAGGTCAGCCTTGCGGCGATGCCACTCCGTCGCCTGCTCGTAGGCATACGCGACCTGCAGAACAGTTCCCTCGTCCAACGGCCTGCCGATGATCTGCAAACCGATGGGAAGCCCTTCATGGAAACCGGTGGGGAGGGAGATTCCCGGCAAGCCAGCCATGTTGGCGGGTATGGTCAGCACATCGGACAGCTTCATCTGAAGCGGGTCATCGGATTTCTCACCAATACTGAAGGCGACGGTCGGAGAAGTTGGAGTAACGAGTACGTCGTACTTCTCGAAAGCCTTGTCAAAGTCCTGTTTGATAAGGGTGCGGACCTTGGAGGCCTTCAAGTAGTAGGCGTCATAGTACCCACTGCTCAAGGCATACGTCCCCAGCATGATCCGGTGCTTGACCTCGTGACCGAAGCCCTCCTTGCGTGTCTTCTGGTAAAGCCCAACGATGTCCGTGTCTTCCGCGGTGCGATGGCCGTACTGCACCCCATCGTATCGAGCCAGATTCGAGCTGGCTTCCGCCGGGGCGATGATGTAGTAGACCGGGAGGGCGTGCTCCGCGTGGGGAGTCGAGCACTCCTCAACCGTAGCGCCCATGCCTTCCAGAACTCCCAGCGCAGTCCGAACGGCGTGGCTGATTTCCTCCTGCACACCTTCTCCGAAGTACTCCGTCGGAACCCCGATACGCAAGCCACCGACCTCAGGTCTCAGAAACTCACCATAATCAGGCACTGGGTGATCGAGGGAAGTCGAATCCATGGGATCGTTGCCGGCCAGGATCCTGAGGAGCAAAGCGCAATCGGTGACATCCTGAGTGATGGGCCCGATCTGGTCCAGCGAAGAAGCAAACGCAACCAGGCCGTACCGTGACACCCGCCCGTAGGTGGGCTTCATCCCTACTACTCCACAGAAAGAAGCGGGCTGTCGAATGGATCCTCCCGTATCGGAGCCGAGGGCAGCGATGGCTTCTCCTGCTCCGACGGCCGCAGTTGAGCCGCCACTCGAACCACCTGGAACGCGACTCAAGTCCCAGGGATTTCGCGTGGTGAAGAACCCCGAGTTCTCCGTTGAAGAGCCCATGGCAAACTCATCGAGATTCGTCTTGCCCACAAAAACGGCCCCGGCTTCTTTCAGTCGCGTCACGACGGTCGCGTCGTAGGGAGGCCTGAAACCTCTCAGGATTCCGGAGGCGCAGGTGGTCTCAACTCCCTCGGTGCAGAGGTTGTCCTTGAGGGCCACCGGGATCCCCATGAAGGGGGTCACGGGCTCTCCTTGAGCGATCCTGCGGTCGATCTCCTCCGCCTGTTGTCGGGCTTCATGGTCCAACCGTGTGATGTAGGACTGCACGCGCGGCTCCACGTCGTCGACGCGGGTCAACACCGCCTCCGTCAACTCGCGGCAGGAGATCTCTTTGCTCTGCAAGAGCTTCTGCAGTTCATGGGCCGGTTGATTGAATAACCCCAAGGACAAATCACCTCACTGACGCGCCCTTCACGCAGCACGTGTCACAACACCTACGTCTCCACAACTCTCGGCACGCGGAAACACCCGTCGGCGGACTCGGGAGCGTTAGCGAGTACCTTCCCGCGATCCAGAGAGGGCTTTGGCGTATCGTCCCGGAGAACGTTGGTCCTGGGGATTGCGTGAGAGGTAGGGGGCACGCCGGTCGTATCCAACTCCGCCAGTTTCTCGAAGTGCTCCAAAATCTGGTTCAACTCTCGCATCGACTTCTCGCGCTCTTCCTCGTCGAGCTCCAGTCGAGCCAGCATCCCGACATGATCCACTTGTTCCCTGGTCAACAGCATCTTCGACAGCCTTTCCTCTCGGCTTTTCGTTCGGATATTATATCAAACAAAGCCGCCCCCACAACAGACGGAGATGCCTGGGGGCCTGGCTCACGAAGCGTCCGGTCCTCCTCCCCAGTTCTTCCGACAATCCTTCACTCAAACCTTGAGCCATCGCTCAAGCCACGCAAAGGCAAGCTCGCGGGCCTCGTGCGGAAAGCTGTGTCGATTTCCATGCAGGTAATTGGCGAAGGCGGCCTCCCTGCTGAGGAGACGATAGACCTTGTTGACCCGCACTCCCATTTCCGCCAGGGCGTTGTTCCTGGGGAAACAGTCGTCGTTCAACGCTGAGATGTTGAGAAAAGCGCGAGGGGCGATCAGGGAGACGACTTCGTGGAAGTCGAAAGGGGTTGGCCGGCCCGCAAGGAGATAAGGGCGAAGCCGGGGGATGTAGATATACCAGAAATCACGCGCCCAATTCAGCCGGTTTGGGTCCTCCGCCATGATCGTCAGACCACAGTTGCTGACACTGGCAGCGATCCGCTCGTCGAACGCTGCGGTGAAGGCCGTTTGGTGCCCTCCCAGGGAATGTCCGATGCAACCGAGGTGATCGGCATCAACGAAATCAAGGGAGCAGAGGTAATCCACGGCGCACCGGTTGTCCCAGACTGCCTTACCGATCGCCGACCACTGCGGGTGTTTCTCGTAGAAGGCAATCGTGTCAAAGGCGTTTAGAGCAGGATCGCGTCGTTCGCCGGTTGTGATATGATCCGGCGTCAGCGTAACAAAGCCTCGGCGCGCAAGGTGCAGCGCATAGGCCAGGTCTTCGTCGCCGCAGAATCCTGTCGGCTCCTCTTTGCCGAAGGGCGTCGTCTGGTGCAGGCAAAGGACGGCGGGCGCAGGTTGCGGAAGCTTGGTCGGCCTCATGAGGTAGGCCGGTACTCGCTCCCCCTTCTCCACCGAATAAACGATCTTCTGGAGAAGAATCGCTTCACCTTTCCTCTTCGTTTCCTGGACAACTTCAGCTTCCAGAGGCACTCGTCGTCGCGGGAACTCGCCAAGCGTTTCCAGAATTCGAGATCGGATCTCTTTCCGTTTCAGTCTCCACTCTGACGGTCGCGTGATCTCCGCCCTTTGGTTCCCTTCGGAGGCGATGAGCAAATCCTCCAGATAGGGGCCGAGGGGTGGATGCAACTCAACCCCTGCCCGGATGCTTTCAGGCAATTGCGGTATCTCCTTTGCACTCTGTCTTCCTTTGGATCACCCCAAAGACGGTCCCACTCCCTGCGGCTTATACGTCCACGGCTTGGCTGGTTTCAGGGCCTCAGCTCGTGACTGCGTCAGGTCGCACTGCGGGGGAAGAAGATCTCCCCCGAGGACCTCCCGTTTCCGAAACATGTAGTACTTGTAGTTTGCCAGCGTAATGTCCGAGGGCACTCGGTGATCGATGAAGGGAATGAAGCCGCCTTTCTCCAGCAGGGGCGCAATCCGATCGACTTCGCGGTCGATGGCGTCCGGTCCCTTCGAGATCTCGATCTTGTCGACTCCGCCCATCAGCAGCAAGTCGGGGTACTTCTCTCGGATTGCGTAGGAGTCCGTTCCTGCGACGACCTCCAGGGGATAGAGTCCGTTCACTCCTGCTTCGACGAAAAGCTCAACCATGTCATTGACGTCGCCGTCGGTGTCGCACAGGATGACGTCTGCTCCCTGCGACCGAATGAAATCCGTCACTCGCCGGTAGTACGGGGTCATGAACTCCCGGAAGCATTTGGGCGATATCAGCGATCCGTGATTGTAGGCCATATCCTCCCAGACCTGGACGAAATCGATCTCGATCTCCGCGAACGCTTTGCGGGAGGATTCGATCAGGAAGTCCGCCCAGAAATCACCGAGGGCGTGCATGAGTTCCGGGTTTTCGTAGTAACCAACGCAACAGTTGGCGAGGCCCATCCACGCCCGGGGCAGGCCGAAGAACCCGGTCATGTTCAACCCGAGCGGGTAATCGCGCTCCTGGTACTGCGCCGTCAGGTCACTCCAGTTATCCGGGTAGCGCTCCGGGGAGTGAGGATCGAAGTGTGGCTTGATCTTCTCCAGATCCCCCAGGGACACGACGCGACAGCCAGATTCGGGAATCGCCCCGGAGTTGTTGATCGGCAGTAATCTCCGTTCCCGCCGAACGTCCAGTCCGAAGTAAAGCTCCTCGTCTGCCTCCTCCGGCATCCCCTCGCTCCGCCACCGTTCCAGCGTTTCAGTCCAATAGCCGAACTCCTCATTGGGGACACGATCTACTTCCTGAAAGTGCATGACTCTGTTGAATCGCTCACGATGTGTCACGGGCAGTTCCTCCTCATGTTTTGTGTCAGCTAACTCTCCGTTTGCTGCACCTGAACCGCGGTAATCGCGATGACATTGACGATGTCTTCGGCGCTGCAACCTCGGGAGAGGTCGTTCACAGGTTTCCTGAGTCCCTGGATGACAGGTCCGATAGCGTCGGCGCCGGCGAGACGCTGAACCAGTTTGTACGCGATGTTTCCCGCGTCAAGATCGGGGAAGATGAGCACGTTGGCTTGTCCCGCCACCGGACTGCCCTCCGGCACTTTCTTCCCGGCAACGCTCGGAATCAGCGCCGCGTCCGCCTGAAGCTCTCCGTCGATACACAGGTCGGGGGCCCTCTCCTTTGCCAGGCGGGTGGCTTCGACGACCTTTACCACGTCAGGATGCTTCGCGCTTCCTTTGGTTGAGAAGGAGAGCATCGCGACCCGAGGTTCTGCCCCCACCAGCTCACGGAAGGTCGTCGCAGTCGAGACCGCGATCTCCGCGAGTTGCTCGCAGGTCGGATTCGGCACAACGCCTCCATCGGCGAAAATCAACGTGCCCTCATGTCCAAAGCTCTGATCTTTCAACAACATCAGGAAGCTGCTCGAAACGGTCGAAATACCGGGCACCGACTTGATAATCTGCAAAGCGGGCCTCAGCACGCTGGCAGTCGGGCTGGCGGAACCAGCCACGTAACCGTCCGCCAAACCAAGTCGAACCATCATCGCCGAGTAAGCGATCGGCTCTTTCATCGTAGCTTCGGCTTCTTCCCGCGTGATTCCTTTCGACTTGCGCAGCTCCGCGAATTCATCGATGAAACGGTCGAGGACCTCCGTGTCTGAAAGCGGGTCAAGAATGCTGGACTGACGGAGATCACACCCCAACTCTCGTGATCGTCCGAGGATCGTCTCCTCATCACCAATCAGGATCATCTTCCCGAGGGACTCACGGCTTGCCAGGGCCGCCGCCTGCAAGACTCTATCGTCGAAAGTCTCCGGCAAGGCGATCACACACTGGCGCTCACGCGCCTTCTGGTGAATTCCTGTCATCAACGGGCTCAACTGCATCCTGTCACCTCCGCCGGAGGGCTTCACGCGTTTCAACGCACCCAAGGGGCAGGATGCAATCTTCCTGCCGACGACGGGCCCGCGCCGCTACGTTGGCAGCAACCATATATCCACGCCCGTTGCCACCAGGAGAAGAACGCTGATGACGCCGTTGACGGTGAAGAAAGCCATGTTGACACGCTTGAGGTCATCGGGGCGCACGAGGGAGTGCTCATAGATCAGCAGCGCCGCGATGGCGAAGACCCCGAGGAAGAACGGCGCTGTGAGCTGGGCCAGCACCCCAAAGGCTCCCAGAGCTGTGACGAAGCCAAAGTGCAGCAACCTGGCAAGTCGCAGCCCACCCTCAATTCCGAGACGTTGCACCATGGAATGGAGCCCTGCCTGCTTGTCGAACTCTGCATCCAGGCAGGCGTATATGATGTCGAAGCCGGAAACCCACAACATGACGGCCACCCCGAGCAGGGCAGGCTCCCAAGCCAATTCCCCTGTCACCGCCACCCAGGCGCCGAGGGGGGCGATTCCAAGTGCGAGGCCCAGGAAGAAATGAGAAAGCGAGGTGAACCGCTTGGTGTAGGAGTAGAAGCAAAGGACGAACAAAGCCGGGAAAGACAGATGGAAGGACAGGGCATTCAACCGGTTGGCGGCGAAGACGAACAACACGGCGCAAAGTCCAGTCAAGGTGACAGCGGACGTGAGTGAGATCTTCCCCGCCGGCAACTCGCGACCGGCTGTTCGTGGGTTCCGTGCGTCGATGTGTCGGTCGACGATCCGGTTGAACCCCATCGCGGCGCTTCGGGCGCCAAACATGGCGAGCAAGATCCATCCCAGCTTGCTCGCTTCGGGCAATCCACGGTCGGCCACCAACGCCGAAGTCAGCGCGAACGGCAGCGCAAACACGGTGTGGTGGAACTTGATCATCTCGAGGTAAGTGCGGAGTCGGCTAAGCATGGCTACGGAAATGGTTCAACCTCCCGTTGTTCCCCCCAACGTCTAATGATGCTGCTCTGAATCCCCAACTGGTCGAAGATGCGAGCGATGACGGTGTCGATCAAGTCTTCCTTCGTTTTCGGTAGGTGGTAGAAGTTGGGGCTGGCCGGCATCACAAGGGCGCCCGCCTCGGTGACGGCTACCATGTTACGAAGGTGTACGAGGCTCAGCGGCGTTTCACGCGTTACCAGGATCAGCTTGCGTCGCTCTTTCAGGAAGACGTCGGCAGCCCGGGTGATAAGGTCGTCGGAGACGCCGTTCGCGATTCTCCCCAAACTCCCTCCGCTGCATGGGACGATCACCATTGCATCGAGCTTAGCCGATCCGCTGGCCATCGGAGCCGTGAGGTCTTTGTAATGGTAGTAGCGGATATTCTCTGCCGTGTCGCCTAACAATGAGACAACGTCGAATCGGGCGAGGTCGACGTTTACCTCCTCTTCGACGGCAAGGACCTTGGCAGCGCTTTCGGAGAGGGAGAGATGGACCTCGACGGGCATACGAGCCAGCAATCGCAACAGGCGAAGGCCGTAAGGAGTGCCGCTGGCGCCCGTCATGGCAACCACGATCTTCATTCGAGCCCTCCTGCGCGCACGGCTGAGAACAACGTCGTGATCCCGAAAGTCAGATCGCGGCACCCAATGTCCATGAAAC
>JACQGJ010000511.1 GCA_016199605.1 Armatimonadota bacterium
AGGGTTCAAATGCACGGAGGGTTCCGCTCGAGCAGCCTCCGAACGGCGGACTGCCGCGGCCTCTTCTGGCATCCCAAAGGACCACAGGACCGACCGATGATGCTGCTGTACAATTGCAGCGGCATCGTCCTGGACGGTCTTAAGTTGGACGGTGGCGGCCGCGCTCAGGACGGACTCATTCTGGATGCTGAGAGCAGCAGCAGCGGCCTCTATGGCGATAATGTGCATGTCCGCAGTTGCGCGCGCTACGGACTGCGAATCGCCACCTGGCGGGAAAATCACCCGGTCGGCGGCCCGCAAGTCGACAATATCGCCTTTCGTAACAGCAAGTTCACGAACTGTGGAAGCGCAACCGGCAGAGACGACGCTAACATGACTGTTGAATCCGCCCAGTCGCTCATCATTCTCTTTGACACCTGTGAGTTCAGCACCGGCAACCAGACCGCGTGCGAGTACAATGTCTACATTCGCGGCGGAAGACCGCAATTCCTCAACTGCTGCTTTCTCAACGGCCCGGGTACCAAGGCGGACCTCTTCATCGGGAACAACTATACCGCTTCCACCAGTGTCTACATGGCCCACAGTGAAGGTCCAGCAGAATACTTCCTCCACGTCAATCGCCCCGAAGCCGGAGGCATCTACGCCGCGGTCCTGGAGAACGTGGGATCCTCCGGAAAGGTGCTATGGAACGCGTCCCACTCCCTGCAGATCTCCAACAGCGCCTTGTGGGGTGTTGAGGTGCCCTGCCCGGAAGCCAGGGTTGTCCTCTCCAATGTCACGGTCTACGGCACAGTTTCAATCGCTACCAAGACCGTGTCGAGCACAAACGTGATCACATACCCAAGGTAGAGACTTGAGAAAGGACTATTCATGGATTCAACACTGAAACTTGAAGCGGAGCATGGTGTAGTCTCCAGCCTGCCGGAAGAACAATATGGCTATTTCGGCTGGCCCACGGTGGCGAGGATGGAGGAGGGAACCCTCGTCGTCGCCAGTTCTGGTTTGCGGAGCCGACATATCTGCCCCTGGGGGAAGACGGTTCTGAACATTAGCCCCGACAATGGTCGGACCTGGTCCGATCCCCAGGTGTTGACTGATACTCCACTCGATGACCGCGACGCGGGGGTGATCTGCCTCGGCGGAAAGAAGCAATTGGTCTCGTGGTTCACCAACCGGGTCTGCGACGTCGACGCCTCCGCGAAGATGTATGGCGCGGAGGCAGTCGAGGGATGGCACGAAGCGGTATCCACCTGGACGGATGAAGTGACGAAGAAGTGGCTCGGTTCGTGGATTCGGCTCAGTGAGGACGGCATTGCCTGGAGCGATCCGATCCGAGTACCGGTCTCGACCCCGCATGGTCCCATTGCGCTCGCCAGTGGCGACCTGCTTTACCTGGGCAAGGAAGATGCCGGTTTTGACGGCGGTCAGGATAACGGTCGTATTCAAGCGATCAAGAGCAAAGACGGGGGAAGAACCTGGCTTGAGGCGGGTGTCGTTCCGAACCGTGAAAACAGTATAAATGATGACTACTGGGAACCTCACATAGTCGAGCTGTCCTCGGGAAAGCTGATCGGCATGATTCGCTACGAAGGAGAGGACCTCTTCTTTGGTCTATATCAGACCGAGTCAGAGGATGGCGGCGTCACCTGGACCCCGGCACACTCCACCGGCGTCTTCGGCTCACCCCCTCATCTCATGCGCCACACTTCGGGCGCGCTGGTCTGCGTCTATGGGTATCGAAAGCAACCCTATGGCGAGAGGGCCATGATCAGCCGTGATGACGGTGCCTCCTGGGAATCGGATTACATCCTGCGTGACGACGGACACGACATCGACCTGGGATATCCCTCCTCCTGTGAACTTCCCGATGGAAGCCTCTTCACTGTTTACTACCAGAAGGTTTCGCCAGGCAACAACCCGTCCCTGCTCTGGACCTGCTGGAGATTGCCGGAGTGACAAGGTTTGGGAGGAGATCGCGGTTGTCGAATAGAGTTGTCCTTGCAAGCGGTGAGGCGGGGAAGCCCTCGATGGTTGTCCTGCCGAACGGGGAAATCCTGCTGTCTTACATCAAGTGCTACAACATCGCTCGATACCCTCCCCTCGGCGAGCGGATGGAGGTGATTCGCTCGGCAGATGGGGGAGCGACGTGGTCGGAACCCTTTCGGGCGACTCATTCACCGCACAACGATCGAGAGGGATACCTGATCCTTCTCAATGATGGGACACTCCTGCTGACGTTCATGCGCGTCATGTCGCATGTAGATGCAGTTCATCCCTGGCAGGGGCCTTTTCTGTGTCGCTCGGAGGATGGCGGACGAGCGTGGTCGGAGCCGTGGCAGGTGGATATCTCGTCGATCTGCCCGGAGGGTCCCTTTGGCGCCGCCGGTCGAGGGCATGCAGTCCTTCCCGATGGAAGGTTGCTGTTGTTCGTATCGGTGTATGATCCACCCGAGCGACCTCATGAGCACGTTCTGATTTCGAGGAATGGTGGTGAAACATTCATTGAGCACCACTTCGTTTCGGAGTTCTCCGGTGACAGCTCTTTCGCCCGATTACCTGGTGGGCAGATCGTTGGCGCGCTGCGTATCAATGCCGCCGATTTCCCACATCGCGGCGCGCACCCGGAATTGCAGGAACAAAGCGAAGCAGTACACTTCATGGGAATAACGAAGTCTTCGAACGATGGCAAGGCATGGTCCACGCCGGTGCCAGTCACCGAATACAATGAAATCCCCGGGCATCTTCTCGCTCTGCAAGATGGACGACTACTCTTAACCTTCGGTGTTCGCACCCCACCCTTGGGAATCCATGCCGTGGTGAGCGAGGACGGTGGCGCGAGCTGGGATACCGATGGGAGGATAGTGCTTGTCGAAGAGGGTCCAACCTTCCGTCTGCCGCACGGCGTCGTGCGGCACGGCCTTGGACATCCCTACACTGTTGAGCTTCCCGACGGAAGATTGTTGACCGCCTACTATCGTCTGGCCGATGGTAGCGATGCGGCCAGTTGCCAGGTAGAGGGTGTGTTTTGGGGTCTCGATTAGCTCTGCTGATATCGGCTGTTGTGATACTCGGCGTGTCCCTGGAGGCGCAAATCTCTTTTGCCCAGGAGTCCCGTCAGATTTCCCGACTCAAACCATTGCACCTTGCCACGCAACTGTGGGACTCGAATCGTCCCACGGCGACTATCGTCGCCGGGAGCGAGTGCCAGGGGATCGCTGTGGACTTGCAGCGAAGCATCAAAAGACTCACCGGCGTTCTTCTGCCCCTCGTCCCTGATGTGAACGCACAGAGAGACCTCCCGAAACCGGGCAATCTCATCGCCTTGGGTCACTTCGGAAACAACCGGATTCTGGAGCGTCTTTACTACCGATGGTACATGGTGGTGGATGGTGCGCAACCCGGCGCGGGAGGCTATGTGCTGCAAACCATCCATAACCCCGACGCGGAGGGTGCAAATGTGATCGTTGTGGGTGGCAGCGACATGGCTGGAGTCAGGAACTCCGCGCAGCGGTTGGTGGAAAGGATCAAAGAACACGGTCGCCTGCTGCCGCGGCTCTTCGAGGTCGAGCTTGGGGAGGGCAAAGAGGAAGTGCTTGCCCGGGGCGAACAGGTGCTCGAACCGAAACGCGAGTGGCCAACCGTTCATCCAATGGAGATTCAGCAAGCGATCTCCGAGGCGGGGACGCTCTATGTCTACAC
>JACQGJ010000512.1 GCA_016199605.1 Armatimonadota bacterium
CAAACCTCACATTGGATAATGCACACCTCGCCGGGGTCCCCGATGACAAGGGGATTTGCTATGATACAATTCCAGAGCTTCTTCTTCCGGCTTGCATTTCCCTCTGCTGAAGTTTAGACTAAACGCCATGTTCCCGTGCAACCAAGCTTGCTGGACAAGCGACACCCGGACGAAGAGAGGTTTCTCAACATCATGCGTTACACCATCGTAGGGACGGACTCCCCTCAGAAGCAAATCGCCATGAGGTCCAGGGGCAGTTGGATCCGAGCGTTCCTGCCAGCGACTCTGGCAGCCGCGCTGTGGGCTTGCGCGGGGCCGGCGTCGAGTCTGGTTTTAGTTCAACAGGGCAAACCATCGTGTACAATCATCGTGCCCGCGGAGAAGAACTCCATCATCCAATCAGCGGCCGAGGATCTTCGAGATCACCTGCGAAAGATATCGGGCGCTGAGGTCCCCGTGGTCAGCAACGGTCGGGAGATCAAAGGCGTGCGAATCTACGTGGGAGTGGCACCTTCAGGATTGAAGCTCCCCGTGGACCTGACGGACAGGCAACTCTTCTGGCCCGACGGTTACCTGATTATGACCAATGGAGAACGACTCTGCCTGCTCAGCCCGAGACCGGAAGGCGTGTCGAACGCGGTCTACGGTCTACTGGAAGATTTCCTCGGCTGCCACTGGTTCACACCGGGCGAGATCGGAATGGTTACTCCGAGGCGTTCCGTGGTAGAGGTCAAAATCCCCGGTGGATACCGGGTTGTTCGCCCCAGCTTCGAGATGCGCTCTCCCTGGTACAACGGCAACGCGGGAGCGCGGCAGACACCGGAAGAAGCAACACAAATGAATTTGTGGCGCCTCCGCAACCGCGCCGGAGGCATGCAGGGATACGCCGGGCAGGATTGGGTCTCGATCTTCCCCAAAGATCTTCAGGAAAGAGAGCCAGGGCTCCAGGCGATGATCAATGGCAAGCGCGCGCCTCACGGTTCCGAAGCCCAGATCTGCATGTCATACCCCAGGGCGGTCGAGATTGCTGCGGGGTACTTCATTGGCCTGTTCGCCAACCATCCCACTCTCGACTACTACACCTTCAGTGCCAACGATAACGATTCCTGGTGCCAGTGCCCGGACTGCGTTGCCCTGGGCGCCAACCCCGCTGAGCGGATGATGGTCTTCACCAACAAAGTCGCCGCAGCGGTGGCGCTGAAGTGCCCGGGAAAAGGAATCACCACCTTGCCTTACTCCTCGACCATCGAGCCGCCCGTTCGAGACCTCAAGGGCGAGTCGAACCTATACCCGGTCCTCTGCTCGTACTCGATGGAACAGGTGAAGCCGAAGACCCAGGAGAACGATTGGTGCAATACTTACCGCCGGCGAGTGGAACGATGGATGGAATTGCTGCCGAGAGCCTGGAGCTACGACTATATCGGCTGGTACCCGGGGCCGTGGACCTTGTTCCACAAGCTCGAAGCCGAACAGGAATACTATCGTAAGCATCGCTTTACCGGCATGATGCCCGAGTACCTCGACCGCAATCTCGGGACCGATGTCCATGCGTGGCTGTCGTTTAGGATAGCCTGGGACAAGAACCTGAGGGTGGGCGACTTGCTGTCGCTATTCTATCCCGCCTACTTTGGGGCCGCTGCTAACGACATGCGCGCCCTCTACGAAAAGTTCGAAAAGCAAATGCTCGCGACGGGCGGCACGGGAGAGGTGATGGATGTCCCACGGCTCTACCCGATCCCCTTGATTGAGGAAGCCCTGACTCGAATCGCCTCGGCGAAGCGGAAGGTGGCAACCGATGCAACGATTTGCGCCCGCCTTGAAAGAGATGAGAACTGCCTCAAGCTGACGCGGCTATGGCTGGACTTCTGGACCTCTTCTGCCAGTTTCCGTCGCAGCGGCACCCCCGAACACAAACAGCGCGCAGCTCAGTCGGGACTCTCCTATCTGCAGCTCCTCGACAGTCTCGATGGAACCCTCACTGTCGGAAAGGCTGCGCGGGGCTATGTAGCCAGCTCCCTTGAAGCCCTGAACGACCCGGGAACACTCTTCTCCAAAGCCGGATCCTTCCAGTACATGGACGGACTGGATGATGGCGGAAAGTCCTTCCAGGCGAAGAGTCGTTCGGGGTTCTCCATCGGCACCTACGGTCTGGGGCTCGCGCCCGGGGCCACCGGGGAGGTCGTGTATGACCTGCGCGCTGGAGAAGGTCTGAAGTTCAAGGAGGCACGTCTGGTGTCCATGTACTTCACGCTTCCACTCAACGGTCACAACCTGGTTGATCTGTCCGTTGACGAAGGACGCACATGGATCACCGTCTGCCGCGATACGCCCATGGCGGGCGGAACGGCGGAATACGAGTTGACGAAACCCATCGCTGGAACGCGGCAGTTCCTGTTGCGGTTCTCCATACAGAATTCGGAGAAGGAGATCCTCGGCATGGACAACTGGGGAATCGCTGGCGTCGTGGAGTAGCCCGTGCAATCCCCAACCCTCGGAGGAGCGGGCGCTTGTCGAATCACCCTTGTAAGGAGACAGGAACGGAAACAACGATGATGACTGATACCACCGCAAAACCTTACCCTCTCGCACTGGAGTTCTGGACCTTCCGCGGGGAAGCCGCCTACTCGGGGAGGTTGGACCACCGCCAATTGCTCCAGATCCGCCATCCGTGGGTGGAGAGCGCGGAAGGAGGGTTCGGTGAATGGAGCGCGCGGGTCACTCTTCCCGCCGAGTTTGAGGAGAGAGAGAAGGTCTACCTCTCGTTCTACACGTCAGACGACTATTCCGGCGAACGGTTGGACCAACCCGGATGGATAGGGGCGCAGGCGTTCTCCGGACACCGGTTCAAGCAACTGCTCATCAACGGGGAGGTCGTCTGGGAGGAGGACGTGGCGGAGCAGGAGCTGCTGCCCTCGTCGCTGGGAGGCTATGGAGGCTACACTTCGGACGATCCATCGCCTTCTTACAGTGAGGCATATCGTGTCGTCGACATCACTTCCTACGCCCGCGCAGAGATGCAGATCACGGTCCGCGTCTTCGACAGAGTCGCGAGCAGTGTCCAGTTGGCCGGCGATCAGTTCTACCGGTTCTCCTGGGGAACGGCGGATCCGCAACAGGCTCGGAACTGGTTTCAGACGGAGGCCTTCTTCGGTGACCTCGTTGTGAGCACTTTGCCTGATGCCCATCGCCAGGAGCCTCGGAAGATTGAGCCATGCTCATCTTCTTCTACTTCGATAGCGCCTGAGGCCGATGACCTCCTCCTTGAGCTGCGTTCGCCGGGAGACCTGCCGACTCAGGGCTATCCCGTTCGTGGCGGTGTACCGATACCGCATGGTCTTGTGAGACCCGCAACCACCTTTGCCCTGGTTGATCCCACCGGAGAAAGCGTGCCCGTCGCGATCACGGAGACAAGTCACTGGAGCGATGGGTCGGTGCGTTGGGTGCTGTGTGAGTTTGTGGCAAAGCGTGGAGGCACGTGGAGACTACAGCCAGGGGAACGGGCAGCTTCCCCGCTCGACCCGGTCACCGTCCTCTCCGAAGAGGGAAGCGTGAGCCTCGACAACGGTGCAGTCGCCACCACAATCGGAAAGGCCGAAGGAGAGGGGTTGTTTGAGGAACTTGCCCACAACTGCGCCCAACGAGTGGGTCCTGGTCGCCTTTCGATCAAGCTGAACCGCGTCGGCTGGCTGGAAGCCTTCAAGGGCCTCCGACGGGAAGTCGTGGTCGAGAAGTCCAACCCGGTCTGTGCGGTGGTTCGGGCGAGTGGCGATCTGCTTTCTGACGCGGGAACACGCTTCGGACCGTGGACGGCGCGTATCGAGGTCTGGTCCAGACTGCCCTATGTCTTCATCGACTGGGGGATCATCAATGAATCCGATCAGTCGATGGCCATGCTGTTGGACTGGTCGGTCCGTCTCTCCGTGCCTGATTCGCTCGGAGCGCTCCTCGACTTCGGGAATTTCCAGCCGGTGCCGCTTGAGGAACACAAGAAGGACCTCTGGTACCGTGCGAGTCCTGCGCCCATGCATGTTGACAACGAGCGCGCACTTCCGCTGAACGAGAACACGTTCTACACGTGCAGACAAGAAGGCCCCGATCAGGCCCGTGTCTATTCGGTCCATTTCTGGGTGGGGGTAGCGGAGAAAGCGCCTGGGTATGTGTGCATGAAAAGGGACGGACGCAGCCTTGTCGCCGCGATGCGCTGGTTTGCGGAGGAGTTCCCCAAAGGCATCCAGGTCGTGCCCGGCGAACTGCGCCTTGCCACTTTGCCCGAATCCGAAGGTAGCCTCGCCTGGCTGCATGACGCTCCCTTTGTGCGCCTCGGTCGCGGTGAGGGGAAGCGCCAGCGCTTTGCCCTGTGGTTGAGCGAAGGGGACGTGGCGTCCGAGGAAGTGGAGCGTTTCGCTGCGTGCCTGCACGATCCACCACGCCTGTATGACCGCGCGTGGTTCCTGAAAAGCCACGCCCTGGAAACGGCTCCTCCCGAACAATCGGACGACATGCAGCGCTGGGAGGCGGCGATCGGTCCCGTGTTTTCCGCCTCAGGCCTCGACGTTCCTCGCCTCGGGCACCGTGAGCATTGGGACACGGTGTGGATGAACAACTACCGGAGCCGCGCACACGC
>JACQGJ010000513.1 GCA_016199605.1 Armatimonadota bacterium
GCCACGCTCCACGTATACCTGAGCCAGACGGCGCGCGGCGAATTGGTCATGGGACAGGAGATCGACCCCTACTCCTCTTACAGCCTCGGCTCCACGCTGCCGTTTCTTCAGGGCGCTGCCTCGCATACGCTGGACCTGTTCCCTTGTGTGCGCGACGTTCGGGTCATGCGCCAGTGGGCAGGCATCTGCGACATGACACCGGACTATGCGCCCATCATGGGAAAGGTGGAGGAAATCGAGGGATTCATCCTGGATGTCGGCTGGGGAACCTACGGATTCAAAGCGGGTCCGGTGTCAGGCAAACGCATCGCCGAACTGATCGCTACCGGGAAGACTCCGGACCTCATATCACCCTTTGCCTTGTCACGGTTTTATGAGGGCAACCTGCTGGGAGAGAAAGCCGCAGCAAGCGTATCGCAGTAGTGCGGCATCAACCGTTTGCGATCCTCATGCAAGCCTCGACTCCGCACGGCTGAATACCTTCACCACGTCCGGCGAGCAACAACTCCTCCCACACGTACTCCCCGAACTCGCGGTTGACAAGGAGGTCGAAGCCTCCGACCCTCCGGATCAAAACCCCGCGGACGCCGGCGACCTTCGTCGAAGCGCAACTGCCCACTTGAAACCCTGGTGCGTCGAAGTCGAAGGCTGTGACCTTCCGAAGCACCGAGCTCGACTTGGGCCCCGCCAGGCGGAGGAAGGCCTGTCCGGAGGTTACCGGTATCATAGGCGCGGCCTGGGTATCGTTCTGAGCGCGGCGACCAATCTGGAACAGGACGTCATCGGTCGCTTCACCCCAGGCCATCAGTAGCCAGGTTCCAGTTGAGATACGGCAGCACTCCAACTTCGCACCCTCGTACTCGCCTGTCACCACGCGACCGAATTCAGGCTGATCCTTGAGTCCGAGCAGTTGGGCGACGAACTCACCAGCTCTTGCGCCTTTCAGCTCGGCGCACGGAAGATGGCTGAGGTCACCGAGGCCCACACCGTTCGCGAGCACGCTCAACTCGTCCTCAACCGTGGAATAGCGCAACGGTACGCTCCAACCGGAGACGGATTGCATCACGGCATGCAGCGAATGATGCCTCTCTGACAAGGACGAAAGTCCCGACGCTTCGTGACTCAAGCTCCGCTTTGCGATCGCCTCAGTTGCCATTCTTTCCTGTCTCGTTTCTGGGTGTGACTTTTCCACAGACTTGGTGACTACGAGCGTAGTCGCTCTCCCTCAGGATCGTAAAAGGGCCGGTGGGTAACCTGGAGCTTTCGGTCGCGACCTTCGACACGCACAGAGACTTCCGTACCCTCTCCTGACTGATCCACCGGAACCCAACCAAGCGCAATGCCGGCGCCCGTCGAAGGACTCAGCCGCGCGCTGGTGATTCTGCCGACGGAGCGGCCCTCTTTCACGATCTGACATCCCTCCGGTGGCACGGCCTTCGAGCCAACGGTGCGGAAGCCCACCAGGCTCTGTCGCGGTCCCCGCCCTTTGGCCGCCGCTAAAGCACGACGCCCCACAAAATCCGGCTTGTCGAGTTTCACTGCCCACGACATGCCCGCCTCGAGCGGGTTGGAGTTGGCGTCCGTATCCTGACCCACGATGATATGCTTCTTCTCCAAACGCAGGACGCGTTGGGTTTCCACGCCGAAGGGTCGCGCGCCAAAATCAGCGCCGGCCGCCATCACGGCCTTCCACACGTGCTCACCGTATTCTGAGGGAAAGTGGATCTCGTACCCCACTTCACCCACGAAGCCAATCCGCAGGAGTCGACACGGAACACCCGTGACCATCACCTCGGCCAGACCCATGTAGGGCAACGCGTCGTTCGATACGTCGGACTCAGTCAGGCGAGACAGGATCCGTCGAGCGTCCGGGCCTGCGAGGTTGATAGCGGCGTAACAGGAGGTGACGTTGGTCACGCACACATCCCAACCCGTGCCCACGAGCCACCAGTCCAGCCACTGGTAGACCGTCTCAGCGTTACCGGTGGTTGTCGTGAGGAAGTAGTGATCTCCTGCCAGGCGACCACAAGTACCGTCATCGAAGACGATGCCACCCTCGTCACACATCAGCCCATAGCGGATTCGTCCGACTTGCAGATCGGACCATTTGTTGGTGTAGACCTTCTCGAGAAGCTTGACCACGTCCTTGCCGCGCAGATCAATCTTGCCGAGGGTGCTCACATCGATGAGACCGGCTCGTTCTCGGACTGCGCGATGCTCGTCCTTCACAGAGGAGTAAAGCTCGGGGCGCTCCCAACCACCGAGGTCGATCATCTTCGCGCCCAGGTTCTCGTGGGAGTGGTGCATGGGGGTCCGCTTCACTGGCTGGAAGGAGGGACCTGCCAGCGCACGGAAACTGACGGGAACATAAGGCGGCCGCGCGGTCGTCGCGCCCGTTTCGGCGAGGCTCCGACTCGTCTCGCGAGACAGGACTTCCATGACCGAGCAGGCGCACATCTTCCCTTGGCACGGACCCATTCCGGCGGTGCTGTATCGCTTGAGGGTCTCCATGTCGCTGAAGCCTTCGGCGACGGCCTGGCACAGGTCCTTTTCGGTGACATCCTCACACACACAAACGAATCTCTTCTTGCCGCTGCTGCTCGCACTCACCGAGGAGGTAGCTGGAGGTTTTACTGCTTGTTGAGTTTCGATCAAGCGTTGGCTTTGCA
>JACQGJ010000544.1 GCA_016199605.1 Armatimonadota bacterium
CTCTCATCCTGTCCCTCCGGGACAGAAGGGCCTGCTGAACTGGACTCAAGTGCATAGCCCGACTTGTCATTTGGATCCTTTCCGCTTGTCACTGTATGCGCGTCGCCGATCTGATACTGATACTGATGCTTGATTCCCCGCGGTGTCCTCGTCAGGGAGTCGCTGATCTACCGAGGCCTAACATGACCATGCCGGCTGTCATGACGACGATGCCCATGTACTGTACCGGGGCCAGACCGGACCGATACACTACGGCTAAGGCCAACTGGGACATCAGGAAAGCGCCGCCGATGCAAAGCCCGAGCGCGACGTTCGGGTTCATTGTCTTGTACAACAGCATCAGAAACGCGATGCTGGACACGCCGAAGACATGGCCACCGAAGAATCCCCAGGCCCAGCGCCCCGGCGTGTCGCTGCCCCACTTGAAAAGCAACTGGGCGAGGACTTGCATGGCCCAGAACACGAGTATCCCGATAGTGATCTTGGGTACGCTCATCATTTCCCCTCTCGCGCTGCAGCGGTAATCCGGCTCACCAGTCCGTCGGATTCGCACGTCCCGGCCAGGTCTGTTCCGGCAATAGCGGCTGGCAACGACCAGAGCATCGTGTTCTGGTAGTAGTCAGCTCCCCACAGGAACTCGGCGTTGTCTCCCCGGAACAGAAGAATGGAGTCCCAGGAAGCGCGGTTCTCGATAACGAGGGCGCGGACAGTACGCTCAGCCAACTCGAGCCCCACGATGCGATCTCCATGGTAGAGACAGGTTGCCGCCAGCATGATGGAGCTGGGGAAGTGAACTCCTGCTTCACCCCAGTATCCGGGCAGGAGGTCGCCTCCCAGTGGCATACCGTTGCGCGCCGGAAAGTCCCTCCGGTGGATGAGGCCACAGCCGGGAGAGGTGAACCCACCCGCAGCGAACTGGACGAACTCGCCCGACGGCAAGTGGGTGGGGAACAGGTTGGTCGTTGCCTTTTCGATCGTACTACTCATGAGTCGTTCTCCTATGATGGCTTGTCTACTCCACAATACGCTTGCTGCGACGGGGCTTGTCCGCTTGGTTCGACAGTCCAACTGTCTCACAACGGGGGATGATTCCTGTCGGTGAGAGTATATATATGCTCTCCTGCGCGAGATCGCTTCCGCTTGCTTCCCGGACTAAGAAAGAAGCTTCTTGCCAGGACTGGTCGCAGTCTGTCCCCTCTTGCCCTTTCATCTACTGGTGTTGAGGTTTGCGTGTCCCGGCTGCCAACTCGGCCACATGGCGGCATGTCCTTTCGTCAGAGAGGTCACCGCCCGAGCCTCGGACCCGTCCGCTCGCGCCACATGAACCTGCCGCACTCCGTCGCGCGACGTGCCGAAGACGATCCACCGGCCGTCGGCTGAAATCTTCGGGTGGTAGTGGCTCACACCGGGAGCGGACTTCGACAACTGTTCTGTCTTCCCTTCCAGCGAAACCCGCATCAACTCGATGGACTCTCGGACCTTGGCAGTGTAGTAAACCCCTTTGCTGTCCGGCGACCAGCATGGGACGTCGCTGCTTCCCTCATGGTAGTCCGGCACGTCGAGGAAAAGCGTCACTCCTTTGTAGCCGCCTCGGTCTGCCAGCTTTCGCATCCCCGTGCCGTCGCGGGTGACTGCGTGGGGGTGGCAGTCGTAGTGCTCGCCGCTCAGGAACTCGACCCACTTCCCATCCGGAGACCAGAGCGGCACGAAGTTGAACGGGTGACCAGTTTCGACTTTGACAGCATTCTTGCCATCGGAATCAGCGAGGAAGACCTGGTAGTTCTGATGGTAGGCGATGCGCGTGCCGTCCGGCGAGGCGCTGAACCCGTAGGCAAATCCCGCCTGTTGCGACAAGTCCCTCTTGTTGGCGCCGTCCAGCTTCATGCTGTAAGGCCGGGACTCGCCGTTAATCAACGCCTGAAATCCGAGACGGTTCGGGTCGTTCGGCCAGAAGAAGAGGCCGCTGTTGTAGTTGCTGACACGTTCGATGGAGGTAAGATTGGTCTCCTTGCCGGTCGCGAGGTCTACGAGGAAGCAATCGAGGAGCCAGCCTCCGGGATTCATGCGGAAGGTCTTGTGTTCCTCCTCCCACGCCGCGTTCTCGTCGCTCTCCCATCCGCAGGTGATGATCCCCTGCCTGCCGTCGGGTGACCAGCCGGCGAACTGAGTCCAGGTGTTGGCGCTGGTGATGAGTTGCGGCGCTACTTCGCGTCTGCCCGTACCGTCAGCTTTCACCACGCAGGCACGCATGGTGAAGATGTTCGCCGCACGGCCGCCGGGCAGGTCGGTGCGGTGCTCGGTGTAACCGATCAGTTCGGTTGGGGATTTATTCTCTCCTGCCATGAGCATGCCTCCTTGTGCCAATAGCATGGCACACGTCATCAGTCGTTTCATCGCCGTCCTGGTTCCGTGACGGCTTCTGCCGCGCCACCCAGTTCGGCGCGAAATGGGCGCCCCTGCCGTGGGCGTACTTCCCGTCTGAGATAGGAGGCCCCCCATCAAAGTTCTCGTGACCCCCAGCCTCTCGTTATCTTGATCTCCAGGATCTTCACCACCACCTACCCGCCGGCGAGCAGAATCGGCACGTCAACCACGC
>JACQGJ010000032.1 GCA_016199605.1 Armatimonadota bacterium
CAGATACAGACCCGCATGGAAGACCCACGCCGACAGCACCCCTTGCAGCAGGTTCCAGATATCTCACTGAAGGATATCGTGGACGTGGCGGAGAGGCATCCCGACGTGCGGGTGCTTGCAGGCGGCCCGCGCGGAACGGAAATCCAGCAGGAGCAGGAACGTCTTCGATCCCTTCCCAACCTCTACGTGGATGTGTCCCAGTGCGACGGGCTCGACACGATTCGAATCTTCTGTGAAGGGGAGCTCAAGAACAAGCTCCTCTTCGCGTCGCACGCCCCGCTGCTGATCCCGTGGTCGGGGATGGCGCGGGTGGTGACCGATATTGGTGACGAAGCGGCGGAGATGATTCTCGGGGGGAACGCAGCGACAGCCTTGCGTCTGGAGAGCCGAGGACTCATCCAGTGATCGACGACGCAAAGGGTCTCAAGAACCTCACTCGCCTTGTCTTCCTCTGCCACCCCTTCGCCTGGGAAGTACAGTTCCGGCTCGGATCTCACGACCTCGACGAATACACCTGGGGTGGATTCAGCGGCCGGGAAATCCTTGCGATGGAACGCAAAGTCTCGCGTCGGTGGCCTGGAAAGATACAAAAGCTCGGCCCGGAGGAGGCCCTTGTCGTGGTGACAATGGGAATCACGGATTGCGACGGGGAAGAGGCGGTCATCGCGCCCGTAGTCAAGGCGGCTGGGGAGCATCTAAATCGTCGAGGATTGATCGTGCGTTCTCGTCCCGATCCCGCGGAGTCTTTGGGCAGGCTCATCAAGCAAGCCCTCCTGGACAACGGCTACACCTACGATCCCTCAAGCCTGATCACCGAAGCGTGGGGCCAATCCTTTGAGGGCTGTGCGCCAAACTATAGCGGGCACGCGGCTGCAGGCATGGGGTTGCCACTGGGATTCCCAATGCGCTACGACATGACCTTTCCGGACGCGCCCTTCGCCATGACCGCAAAGTTTATCGAGCGCGTGCCCATTCCCGATACGGACCTCAGCCTCTACCTGTTCGAGGGGCAGGAAGGCCGACCTTTTGCCATCTATTTCCCGGGTGTGGTTCGCGACCAGGAACCGACTCGTTATGTCCGGTTCTCCGTTGACCCGTCGCAGGTGGAGTTTTCCACCAAGCGAGGTGAGGCACAGACCGTCTCCTTCAAGGACGGCGCTTTTTCGATACCGTTGCACGTAGACGGCAGTGGCGATCCAATCTACATCTGGGGTAACGGCATCACGGCGGGCGAACTGAAAGAATCTCTGACGAATATACAGCCAATCAATCCATGATGAGTTTCTTCGACCTCAACTGCATGTTGGGCCCAACCAATACAAACCGCGAGCCGAGTTTTCGCACGGCAGACTCCCTCCTCGCTGAAATGGATCGGGTGGGCATCCGGGAGGCGTTGGTCTATTCCAGCCTCTCCTACTATGCGCATCCCTCTGACGGCAACGCCTGGTTGATGGACGCGATCCGTGGACACGACCGACTGCACGCCTGCTGGGTGGTGATGCCACCGGGGACAGGCGAGCAACCCTCGCCGGAAGAGTTGGTTCGGCAGATGAAGGCGAGCGGCGCCCGGGCGGCGCGGGTGTTCCCAGAGGAAGACCGGTTTCCACTGCTTGAGAAGACATTCCGCCCACTGCTGCGCGCTTTGGCGGAAGCAGGCATTCCTCTGTTGGTCGACGTGGGCCGCGCAGGATGGAGTGAGATTAAGCTCGATTGGCGCGAGGTCTTTAACATCGCCTCACAGCATCCCCGGTTGCCTCTGATCCTTCTGCGTGAGGGTGGCTCTACGGCTCGCGTCCTCTTTGGCGTCTGGGAAGAGTTTCCCAACCTTTATCTCGAGGCTTCCTATATCCAGGAATCCCGTATTGTTGAGGAAATCACCGAGCGATTCGGCAGCGATCGGTTGCTCTTCGGCACTGGAATGCCTCAGTACGATCCGGGTGGACCTCTTGCTCTGGTCACGGGCGCGAAAGTTGACGATGGAACCCGCGCCAACATCGCGGGGAACAACGCGCGACGACTCTTGGATCTGCCAGTTGACCCGGCCCTGGCAGAAAGGAAATGGCCCTGTGGCGCGAGCGGTTTCCGTGTCTTCGACATTCACGGTCACCTCGGACGCTGGGACCACAAATACTACCGTGACTGGTCGGCGGAGCAAATGGTCGAGCGGATGGATCATCTTGGCATCGAGCGCTTCGCCGTCAGCGACATCCTCGCTGTCGGGCCGGACTATCGAGGGGGTAACGATCGCATCGGTCAGGCCGTAGCGCAGTTCCCAGACCGGATTATTGGCTACGCAGTCTACAATCCCAACTATGAGTCCGAGATGGCTGACGAGATGAAACGGTGCTTCGAGCAGTTGGGATGCGCGGCCATCAAACTGCATTGCGGGCTGCACGATACGTCCACCGAGCACTCGAGCTATCGGCTTGCTTATCAGATCGCGCAGGAGCGCGCGTGCCCGGTGCTGTGCCACGTACATCAGGGCCCTTCCCCGCAGTTCCTCGAAGACTTGCTTGGCGACCATCCCGATATGAAGTTCATCTACGCCCACCTCGGCGGTGGCGGCAAAGAAGGTTTGCGTCCTCTGCTCGAGGTCGCCCATGAACGCCCTAACCTCTTCTTCGACCTGGGGGGCTCCGGCATGCCCCGAGGCACCCTCGCCTGGTTGGTCCGAGAGGTCCGACCCAGCCAGATCCTCTACGGCTCCGATCATCCCCTCAACGAATTCACGTTCCAACTGGGCCGCGTGCTGTATGCGAACATTCCTGAGGACCTCAAACGGATCATTCTGTGGGATAATGCGGCCCAGGCGTTTGGTGTCAACTGATACTCAGCAGCCTCAGAAAGGATCACCACATGACTGTTCGAACTTGCCTGAAATCTCTCGTAATGGTTTGCCTGCTCACCCTCGTCGCCTCCTCCTGTTTCTCTGCCCCCACCGCCGGCGCGGTGTCTGCTTCAGGAGCCATCAGACTTGACGGCGTCCTCGACGAACCCTCCTGGAACGCTCCACCGTGGCAGTCCAGCTTCCTCAGCGCAAGCGTCGCGTCGGAGAACGCGGGACAACCGAAGCCTGTCGCCGTGCAGACGCGGTTCAAAGTGTTGTACGACGCGAGCGCGCTGTATATCGGCGTCGAGTGCGATGAGCCGAACATTGACAAACTGCGCGCCGACGTGACGGAGCATGATGGCATGGTCTTCACCGACGATTGCGTGGAGATCTTCTTCGACCCCGCGGGGGAGGGGCGCTATTACCACCACTTCGTGGTCAACACCAGAGGCGCTTGGTATGACGACTATGGCGTCGACTATGGGCTGGTCCATAACAAGCTGTGGGCATGTCCCTTGGAGGTCGGAACCAAAGTGGACGTAGCCGCAAAGGTGTGGCGGGTCGAGGTGAAGATTCCCTTCGCCGCTCTGCAGTTGAAGGCGGACGTGGGGCCGAACTGGTTGTGGAATGTGGCGCGGGAGCGATATGCGACCGGCGCGATGGAACTCAGCACCTGGAGTCCGCTCAAAGGCAACTTCCATTC
>JACQGJ010000517.1 GCA_016199605.1 Armatimonadota bacterium
AGCGGGTCGCTGTCGTGCGTGCCCTCATCAACACTCCGAAGCTTGTCCTTGCCGATGAACCCACCGGTTCCCTCGACCGAGCTGCCGCGGAGAATCTGACTCAGTTGCTCGTGGAACTGAATCGTGAAGAGAAGGTCGCCCTCGTCGTTGTGACGCATTCGCAGGAAGTGGCTTCGCACATGTCGCGAGGGAAGACCCTCCTGAACGGATCGCTTGTTGACGGATGATGACAAGGACCAAGCTCGTTACCCGCAGTCTTCGGTACTACTGGCGAACTCACCTCGGCGTTGTCCTGGGCGTGGCGGTAACCACCGCGGTGCTTGTGGGCGCTCTGGCGGTGGGAGACTCGGTTCGCTACAGACTTCGACAGATGGCGCTGGCCCGGCTGGGGACAGTCGAGTTGGCGTTGGCCTCCCAAGACCGCTTCTTTCGTGCCAGGCTGGCGGAGGATCTTCAAGGGAAACTGAAGACGGAGGTCGCTCCCGTTCTCCTGCTGCGAGGAACTGCCGTGCTGAACGGCGGAGAGGCCCGTGCCAACCATGTGCAGGTCGTAGGGGTGGAGGACCGGTTCTGGAAAATGGGTGGGGTGAAGCACCTTACCACAAAAGACTCTCCCCCTCCTCTGTTTGTGAATGATCGACTGGCTCGACAGCTTGGGTTGCGAAGGGGAGACGAGCTGTTACTGAAAGTCGAGAAGCCGAGCCCCCTCCCAAGAGAGGCCCCGTTGTCAACCGAGGAGGACCTCACCGCTTCTCTGCGGGCGACCGTTGCAGGTGTCGCGGGGGACTCGGGTTTCGGTCGCTTCAGCCTGCAAGCCAATCAGGTCCCTCCCTATAACGCGTTCGTCCCCCTCTCTCTGCTGCAGCAAGCCTCTGGCTTGCACGACAAAGCGAACTTGCTCCTCGTGGGTCACTCACGTGGCAATTTGATCTCCCCGTCGGAGGCCGACGCCGCGTTGCGCGAGTGCTTTCAACTGCCGGATGTTGGACTCGAACTGCGACACGTGCCCCAGCCTCCCACGCTGGAGTTGCGAAGCGGCCGGGTGTTTGTCGATCCACCCCTTGCCACGGTCGCGCTGGAGGCCGATCCGTCCGCAAGAGGGGTTCTCACCTACTTCGTGAACAAGCTGCAGGTCGGCGACCGAGCCACCCCATACTCCGTCGTTGCAGCAATGGAGGCACCGCCCGTTCCGACCGGGATGCAGGAGGGTGAGATAGTCCTCAATGATTGGCTCGCGCAGGACCTTCAGGCGAACCCCGGCGATGTGGTCACCCTTTCCTACTTCATTGTTGGTCTCATGCGGAGACTGGAGGAAAGGACGGCGAAGTTCCACCTCCGGCAGGTGGTTCCGATCGAGGGAGCCGCGGCAGATGCCTCCCTAATGCCGGAGTTCCCTGGATTGTCGGGCGTTGGGAATTGCCGCGAATGGAAGGCGGGCGTTGAGGTCGATCTGACCAAGATCAGGGACAAAGACGAAGCCTACTGGGATCGGTATCGAGGCGCTCCAAAAGCCTTCATTACGCTGAGAGCAGGACAACGACTATGGGGCAATCGCTTTGGCGATCTGACGGCTGTTCGGTATTCCACAACCGAAGGATCGAGAGACTCCCTCGAAGCGAAACTGCGGTCCACCTTGAGCCCGGCCACCACCGGTCTCTACTTCCAACCCGTCCGCGCCCAGGCGCTGACTGCGAGTAATCAGTCGCAGGATTTCGGCCAGTTGTTCCTTGGATTCAGTTTCTTCCTGATCGTCGCAGCCCTCCTGTTGACTTGTCTGCTGTTTGTGTTTGGGGTCGAGCAGAGGTCCAGCGAGGTCGGAGTTCTCCTCGCCCTTGGATTCACACCTCGGCGAGTCAGAGCATTGCTGCTACAGGAAAGCGTTCTATTGGCAATCCTCGGTGTGGCCTTGGGGATGAGCCTCGGAGTCGTGTTTACCCGCGGCGTTCTGGTTGGACTGGGAACGGTGTGGCGGGGGGCAGTGCAAACCTCAGGCTTCCAGTACCACGCCGGGCCTGCGACACTTCTGCTGGGCTGTGTTGCCAGCCTCCTTGTGGGCCTGTCGTCCCTCTTGCTTGTCATACGCAAACAGGTAAGAAGCACTCCGCGTGAGCTGCTGAGTCCCGGTGCAGAACCGATAGGCAACGGCTCGGCCTCAACTCCACGGGGACGACAACCCTCCTTGTGGGGCGCAGTGATTGCCAGCCTCCTGGCCCTCGCTTCACTGCCTCTCGCCGCTTCCTTCACCGAAGAGCAGGCCGCCGGGATCTTCTTTGGCGCAGGGGCCTTGCTGCTTATCGCGGGTTTGGCTTTCTGTCACTCATTGTTGTCTCGCCACAGCCGAGCGGACGCGGCCACGGGTGTGACTCTCCAAGGTCTGGCGTGGCGCAATTGCACGAGACGGCGAGGCCGGAGCCTTGCTATCGTTGGACTCCTTTCGAGCGCTTGTTTCCTGATTGTCGCTGTCGGAGCAAACCGGCACGACTCCAGTAAAGGCGCGGAACGGCGATCTTCGGGGACCGGAGGCTTCGCCCTTCTGGGCGAGTCCTCCCTGCCTGTGTACCACGACCTGAACGACGAGCGAAAGAGGGACTCCCTCGGAATGGAACCAGAGGAGGACAGATCCGTCCAGTTCGTTCAGTTACGAGTGCATGAGGGGGAGGACGCAAGCTGTCTCAACCTGAACCGTGTAAACGTCCCTCGGTTGCTGGGTGTCAACCCAAAGGAGTTGCACCGGCGACGCGCCTTTTCCTTTTCCAGGCTCGCCGATAGTCGCTTCGGGAGCCAACCGTGGCTCTCTCTGAACCAAAAGGCAAACGATGGCGCGGTGCCGGCCATCGGAGACCAGGCTACCGTTGTGTGGGGTTTGGGACGTTCCGTCGGGAGTGTGTTGGTCTTTCAGGACGAGAGGGGACAGGATTTTCGCGTTCGCATCGTGGGGCTTCTTGCCAAGTCTGTGTTGCAGGGCAGCCTGTTGATCTCAGAGGACAACTTCGTGCGGCGCTATCCCTCGGAAAGTGGCTATCGCATGTTCCTGATCGACGCGCCTTCCGGAAGAGCCGCGAAGATCTCAAAGGCCCTTTCCTCGGCACTGGAAGACATCGGGATGGAACTGACAACGGCCGCACAACGCCTTGCTGAGCTGAACGCGGTTGAAAACACATATCTCTCGATCTTTCAGGCTCTTGGTGGGCTGGGTTTGCTGCTTGGCAGTGTGGGTCTGGGGGTGGTGGTGTTGCGCAATGTACTCGAACGGCGAGGCGAGTTTGCCTTGTTGCGCGCGGTCGGGTACAGCCACGCCGTCGTTCACCGGCTCGTTTTCGCGGAGAATATGACACTGATGCTGCTGGGGCTGGGATGTGGTCTCCTCGCCGCGATTGTGGCTGTGTATCCGGCGTTCCACTCGTCGAAGGCCGAATTCCCGTTGGCTTCCCTGGCGCTCACACTTGCGGCTGTGGTGGTAAGCGGTTCAGTGTGGATCTGGATGGCAACGAAGTGGTCATTACGGGGGCCGATTTTGGACGCGCTAAGGAATGAATAGTCGGGGAGAAATGGGGGTGTTCGTGAATTGGCATTCAACAGAGGGCTGATAAGGAGCAAGTGGACCATTGGATTGGTCGTGGCGTATTGCTGTCTAAACCTCGCTTGGGCGGGAGGCGCAAAGCCACCCAGCAAGCAACCATCGAAGTCCCAGTCCAAGCCAAAGGGAAAGACTCCACCGGTCAAGACCGGTCCGCCGGTCAAAACCGGCCCGCTCTACGAGAACAACTTCGAGAAAGCGCCGGTCGGGAAGATTCCGCAGGACTTCCTGCTTCTCCTCGGAGCTTTCAAGGTTGTGAAGGACGGGGATAACAGCGTTCTGGAGCTGCCAGGGGAGCCGCTCGAATCCTTTGGCCTGCTGTTCGGACCCACTGAAAGCGCGGGCATCGCCGTACAAGCCCGGATAACCGGCGCCTCCAAAGGGCGAAGATACCCGACCTTCGGCGTGGGCCTGAACGGCGTGACCGGCTACAAGCTGCGGGTGGCGCCAGGTAAGAGCGGCCTGGAGTTGGCGAAGGATGACGAGGTGCAGGTCACCGTCCCTTATTCCTGGAAATCAGGCTCGTGGACCCACTTCAGTTTACAGGTGACGAAATTGAAATCCGGCCGATGGAGGGTGGAGGGCAAAGCCTGGGAAGCAGGAACAGAAGAGCCGAAGTCCTGGTTGGTTTCGTGGGAAGACAAGGAGGCACCCTCTCCTGGTCGTCCCTCGCTCTGGGGGGCGCCCTATGCGGGTACGGCGATTCGTTTTGACGATCTGGTGGTAACCCGCGCTGTGCAATGACGAAGTTCCTGCTGGAGGTTCACGCTTGCGTCATCTTTTCTACAGCCCCTTCGATCGCTGGGTGCGTGGCGTCCAGCATAGCTATATCGTTCTCCCGCCATCCACCACGATTGTTTGGCCTGTGACAAAGCGGGCATTGGTGCACAGCCCGACCACGACCTCAGCAATATCCTCGGGAGTTGCGACGCGTCGGAGGGGCGTGTTCTTCGCGTTGACTTCGCGGTATTCCTCCCACCCCGCGGTCCAGCGAGTATCAACAAACCCCGGAGCTACGCAGTTGACGGTGACTTCAGGGGCCAGGGCGAGAGCGAGGGACCTGGTCAGCGAGATCACAGCCGCCTTCGAGGCGCAGTAGGCGATCGAGCTTCCACGGCCGCTGAGCCCGGCGATAGAAGAGATGTTGATGATCGCTCCCTTGCCGGAGGCCTTCAAAGGGGGGGCGGCTGCTCGGCAAACCCAGAAGGTCCCTTTCACGTTCACGTCGCAAACCTGATCCCAGTCTTCTTCAGTCAGCCCTTCGAGATCGCGGGCTTCGACGAACCGGGTCGCTCCGGCGTTGTTGACAACGATATCGAGCCGCCCCCAGTCGGCGATCACTCGATCTACCATTGCACGGACCTCCTTGTCGTTCGCAACATCGGCCCTCACAGCGACCGCTCTCCCGCCAGCCTCAACGATCTCTCGAGCGGTCTCCTCCGCTTCCGTTTCTGATCGCGAGTAATTTACGGCCACCGCGACGCCCTGCTGCGCAAGCCTCAGCGACGTCGCCCTGCCAATGCCGGTGCCGCCGCCCGTGACCAAGGCCGCTCTGCCTTCGAGTTCCATCCACTATGTCCTTTCAGATTCTGATGAGTTGCCGGGTCATACGCCAAGCCATGGCTTCATTCTTCACGAGGGGCTCATCACGATCAAACCTCCGAAGCGACCCGTTCTTCCCGTTTCCGCCCGGTGGGAGTAGAACCTGTCTGTGTTGCACGCCGTGCAGATCCCCGAGACCTCGATGTGATCCGGTGTTACTCCTGCTTGCAGCAACTGGTACGCGTTGGCCTTCCACAGATCAAGGTGGGGCGAGCCGCTATGGTTGCCCACAAAGCACCGGCTCGCCTGTTCGGGGAAGGCTTCATGGAGGGCAGTGACAACTTCATCTCCCACTTTATAACAGCACGGTCCAATCGAGGGACTGACTCCCACGACAATATCGAAGGGATTGCAGCCAAAGCTCTCACCCATCTTCGCCACGGTCTTCTGTGCAATGCCCCCAACCGTTCCCTTCCAGCCGGCGTGTGCCAGAGCAATGACCCCTCGTTTGGGATCACAAAAGGACAAGGCGACGCAGTCAGCCACCAGGACGAGTAACGGAACCCCCGGGACCTCCGTCACCAGGGCGTCGGTGGCGGGAAGGCCGCCGGTCCAGGAAACTGCCCCCCTTCCTTTGTCGGAGGCGGTCACCACAGACACTGTGGTTCCATGAACCTGCTGTCCGGTCACGAGGGACTCCGGGTCAACCTTCAGCGCGGTACACAGCCGCCTGCGGTTTTCCAGCACAGCTTGCTCATCATCGCCGACGTGGAATCCCAGGTTGAGGGAATGGAAGGGACCTCCGCTCATCCCGGCCACGCGGGAGGAGATCACGTTGGTCACGCCATCGAGTTGATCGAAAAGATCGAAGGAGAAGAACACGATACTCGTCTTTTGTTAGAGAGTGCTGAAAAAGCCCTCTCGTGCCGGCCTTCCGGCGGGTTGATTAGCATCAACCCCTATCGACTCCACGCGGATCACGGTCTATGGTAGGGGTGGATGCTAATCCACCCGTAGCTTCTCCAACACGCTCCAGGCGCAGAAAGGATCTACAACACCGACAGGTAACGTTTCAACTCATAGTCCGTCACTTGTGCGCGGTAGGTCTCCCACTCGAACTTCTTGTTCTGGATGAATTTCGTGAAGAGATGGTCTCCGAGGCAGGTGCGCACCAACTGCGACTGTTCAGCCATTTTGATCGCTTCCCACAGGTCCTCCGGCAGTTCCCGGATACCTCGCTTTTTCCGTTCCTCATCACTCATCGCATAGAGGTTCTCTCCCATGGCTGGCGGAAGCTCGTATTCATGCTCGATCCCGGCCAGTCCCGCGGCAACCATCACGGCAAAGGCGAGGTAGGGATTACAGGCTGGGTCCGGTGAGCGATACTCGACTCGCATGGCGTGCTCGCGCCCTTTCTTGTAGGTGGGAACGCGAATCAGATCGGAGCGATTCTTGAAGGCCCACGACACATATACCGGGGCCTCGAAGCCGGGAACCAGCCGTTTGTAGGAGTTCACCCACTGGTTGGTGATCAGCGTGATCTCCTGGGCATGATGGAGCAAGCCGGCGATGAATTGCTTCGCGATCTTTGACAGATGGTGCGAGTCCCGGGAGCTATAGAAAGCGTTGGTGTCTCCGCGAAACAGTGACAGGTTGGTGTGCATCCCGCTGCCGCATTGGCCGTATATCGGTTTGGGCATAAAGGTCGCATGGTAACCGTACTTCATGGCGACCTCTTTCACAACCAACCGATAAGTCATCGCGCTGTCCGCCATCGTCAGGGCGTCGGTGTACCGCAACTCGATCTCGTGCTGGCTGGGAGCCACTTCGTGATGGCTGGATTCCACTCCGACACCCATCGCTTCCAGGGCCAACACGGTTTCCCGTCTCAGGTCGCTGGCCACGTCCAAGGGTGTGAGATCGAAGTAGCCGCCCTCGTCGAGCGCCTGAGGAGGCAGATTCGCATCCTTGAAGTAGAAGAACTCCAACTCCGGCGCTACGTAGAAAGTGAAACCCATGTCGGCCGCCCGTTGGAGATTGCGCCGCAGGACCCATCGAGGGTCTCCGGCGTGGGGTGTCCCGTCCGGCTCAACAATGTCACAGAACATGCGAGCTACTCCCCCGCCTTCTTTGGGGCGCCAGGGAAGAATGCAAAACGTGCCCGGATCGGGCATCATGACCATATCGCTCTCGTCAATGCGGGCAAAGCCCTCGATGGAAGATCCGTCAAACCCCTTGCCTTGCTCCAGAG
>JACQGJ010000541.1 GCA_016199605.1 Armatimonadota bacterium
ATCCCAAGGATCTCGTTGCGACGCACAGAGAGATCGAGGGATTGGAGGACGAGGTGATGGCCGAAATGAACTGACAGCTTTTCCGTCTGGATCTTCACGGGCGCGGGGCTCGCAGGGGCAGCTACCATTTCTTCCTCCGCCGAAGCCTCGCCCGCAGCAGGATAGCGAAGAAGTTGACTCCGAAGACGAGTCCCAGAAGCACAAGGGCCGTGCCGTAGCGCATCTCCAACCCAATGTTGGGAATCTGGGTGGAAATCGCAAACAGGTGGGACGGCAACGCCATCACCTGACTGAATACTGAATTGGGGAGGCCGGGAAGGTAAAAAGCTGCGGCCGTGAAGAGAATGGGCGCGGTTTCTCCGGCGGCCCGGCTCACCTCCAGAATGATTCCCGTCAGGATTCCGGGGATCGCGTTGGGCAGGACGATGTGTCGAATCGTCTGCCACCGGCTCACTCCCAACGACAGACTGACTTCACGAAAGGACTGGGGGACGGAGGCGAGCGCCTCCTTCGAGGCAGTGATGATAACCGGCAGATTCATCACGGCGAGGGTCAGCCCTCCAGCCAGGATCGAGGAGCCGAACTTCAAGAAGATGACAAAGAGTCCCATGCCGAACAACCCGTAAACGACTGACGGCACACCCGCAAGGTTGATGATCGCGAGCCGAATGAGACGGGTCAGCAGGTTCTCTTTCGAGTATTCGTTCAGGTAGATGGCCGCCAGCACTCCCAGCGGAACTGCAAAGACTACCGCGCCGACGACCAGACACAAGGTGCCCACGATCGCCGGGAAGATGCCTCCTTCTCGCATGCCATGCCTCGGAGGGGTGGTGAGGAAATCCCAGCTCAGCGCGCCCACGCCATGCTTCAGGATCACTCCCACGATCAGCAACACAGGAATTGTGACCACAACCGTCGTCAGCATCAACAGCGTGAAGGCAATCTTCTGTTTGGCGTTGGAGTTCATCAGGTCGTCCCTCTCGAACGGTGCAGGAACACGTCGGCAACCAGGTTGACCAAGAAGGTGATGATGAACAGCACGATTCCGATGGCGAACAGCGCGGAATAGTGCTCGCTGCCTCGCACGGTTTCACCCATCTCCGCGGCGATCGTCGCCGTCATGGTGCGCACCGGCTGCAGCAGCGAGTGGGGGATCTGGGCCGCGTTGCCCGTAATCATCATGACAGCCATCGTTTCCCCGATGACGCGACCGATCCCAAGCATCACTGCCGCTAAAATCCCCGGGGCGGCAGCCCGCAAACCAATCCGGTAAATATACTCCCAGTGGGTGGCTCCCAGCGCGAGGGCCGCCTCTCTGTATCGCCGTGGCACGGCCGTCAAAGCATCCTCCGCAATGCTGACCGTGGTCGGCATTGCCATGAGCGACAGCATCAAAGAGCCAGCAAGCGCCGTTTGACCCGTCGGGAGATTGAACGTCTTTCCGATGAAAGGCGCTACGATAATCATGCCGAGGAACCCGATGACAACGCTGGGAATCGCAGCCAGCAACTCAATGCCGGTCTTCAGAACCTCTTTCAGTCGGGGAGGCGCCACCTCGGCGATGTAGATGGCGCTCGCGATTCCGAGGGGTACGGCAAAGACGGTGGCGCCCACAGTCACAGCAACGGAACCGGCAATCAGCGGGAGAATACCGAACTGCGGTGGTAGCGAGATGGGATACCATTTGCGTCCCAGAAGGAAGTCCGCGGCAGGGACTTCGGCAAAGGTCCTGATACCTTCCTTGAGCAGGAAGGCAAAAATCAGCAGGACGAAGACGATCGAAGCCAAGCCGCTTATGAAAACAAGCTTCTCAATGAGTAAGTCGCGAAACCGATCCCAATCTGGGCGATGGTGCATTGTTCATCCTTGAACGATGGTAAGTCAGCAAGAGTGTATCTGGGGAAGATTATGAAACGGTTAAGAGCCACTCAAGGATGAATCAAGGTTGAACCAGTTACAGTGAGGTCTCGACGCTCAGCAAGGTTGAGGCACAGAACAGGTCGTTGCGTGTTGCGCGAGGTGTGTTGAATCTACATTCTCCATTGTGCTACAATTCAGCCACGTGGGAGGTAGGGGGGGAATGAATATCAGGGCGCCCAACACGAACGTCACGAAGTCCACTGTTTATGGGGAAGCAGGTGAGGCGAGGTATCAGGAAGCCGAATACCTCAAGGATGTGCACCCCTCGGGCGCGATCTATCTGGCGGGATATCTGGTGGAATGCTACCTCAAATGGGCGCTGTGTGAACGGAACCAAATCCAATACCTCCAGGAATTATCGGACAGCGACCTCGCAGATAGACTGACCAGCAGCGCAGGGCATGATCTGGAGGCTCTGTGTGCGGTGACGACGTATTCACAACATGTCCTCAAAGCCCCGAGGGTCCAACGGGCTTTTCGGATTGCTGCAAAATGGTCTCCCAACCTTCGGTATGTAAAATCCTGCGGCGGCGTTCGTGAGGCCGTTCAGTTCCTCGCCGCAGTTAGAACGCTTCGTGATGATATTCGCACATGGGCGCATGTTTCGTGACCCAGGAGGAAAACAGAATGATGACCCCAGAACACATCAAGCAGCGTCTCGATGAGATAGTTGCCAAACTCCGCCTGACAGACGCCATCGTGGATGTTGAGCAACCGGGCAACTGGATTCACATTGTCATCGCGACCAGAGACTTCGAGGGAAAAACGACCGGTGAGCGAGAGAATCTAATCTGGAGAGTGTTTGAGAAAGAGTTCGATGATGAGACTATTCTTTCAATCACTCAGTGCTACTTGGTGACGCCAGAAGAATACGAGGAAACGTTCAGTCCTGACGGATCCCGGGCACATGAACCCTCGCTTTCCGCCTCCGTATCGTAGCGCGCTGTCGTCTACTGCGGAACCGGAACGAACTCCTGCTCCTCCACGATCTTCTGCCCTTCCGCACTCAACACGAAGTCAATGTATTGCTTCGCCAGGCCGGAGGGATCTCCATTGGTGTAGAACAAGAGCGGTCGCGAGATGGAGTAGGTGCCCTTCGTCACATTCTCCATCGTGGGGGTCACGAAAGGGCCGGCTGCAGTTTTCCCCACCGCAAGAGCCTTTTGCTTCGGACTGAGATACCCCATCCCATAGTAGCCGATGGCCTTGGGATTCTGCGCAACCTCGTCCGCAATGGACTGAGAAGAGGGTTGCAGCAACGCGGACTCGGCGAATTCCGCCTTGCTGTTCGTGTCGCCTTTGCAGAGAACATGCTCTTTGAAGTAGACGTGGGTACCCGAATTGACTTCACGAGAAAGAAGAACGATCTGACTATCCTTCCCTCCCACCTGCTTCCAGTTCTTGATCTTGCCGGTAAAGATATCAGCCAACTGGTCTATAGTGAGTTTGCTGACAGGATTCGAGGGGTGAACCACCACGGCGAGCCCGTCCAATGCAACCATCGTTTCCTTGGGGGCGATGCCTTTCTGTTTGGCCTGCGCCAGTTCTTCCGCCTCCACCTTGCGGGAAGACTCAGCAATGTCGCACGTGCCGTTAAGCAGCGCGGCGATTCCTGTGCCGGATCCGCCACCCGTCACCGCAACCTGAAGGCCTGTCTTTGCCGTAAATGCCTCTGCCCAGGCTTGTCCCAGATTAACCATCGTGTCCGATCCTTTGATCTGGATCATGCCACCTCCGCCTGCCGTCGGTCCTGATCCAGGGCCCGATCCCGTCGGTGTCGTGGTGGGGCGACTGCATCCGAACAGCAATGCGATGGCAACGGTTGCCAACACACTCCCTGCAATTACACCAGTAATGCCTCTCACACCTCTTACTGCTCCCCCCGCTGATACGCCTACATTTGTCTGAGCCCTTCTCATCGTTCTTTCTCCTCGATTAGGTTACCGGAAGTGTACCAGTCGAAGAT
>JACQGJ010000520.1 GCA_016199605.1 Armatimonadota bacterium
CTCACGAGCGAGATAGAGGAGAACGGGCGCGTAGTAATCCAACTGTCCATAGGAAGGAGAAAGAATGACCGTCTCGTGGTTCTGGTTGTACTCCGTGGAGCGTTTCTCCGCTGTGATCGAAGCCAGGGCGAGGTCGGCATTCATCTGCTTCGCGTACGGAGTGAACAGGTCGCGCCCTGTAACCCGTCGCAACGCATCCATGAAGAACAAACGATATTGCATCGTGGAGGCCCAGAAGGTTGCTCCCTCGACTTGTGCCCCGTCGGGTGCGAGTCCCGTTGGCAGCAGGTGTTCCTCGAACTTCCTCACCGTCACGTCCAACCACGCGCTGGCTTCCGGAGCTTCGTCCAGCAATGCCAGCGCCAACACACCGAAGGAGGCCCACTCCACAATCGCATGATGGGTGTGAAAGCCCGGGCTCGCAATGCTCGGTGTGCAGAAGTACCCCGTGTAGTATTTCTGTCCAACGGCAATCAGCGTGTCTCGAATTTCCTGCCGTTCCTCGTCGCTGAAGCAATCGAAGGCGACATCATAGGCGACCGCCACGCCCTTCAACATACGCGTCACCGCATACGCCTTTGATCCATCCGGCGCTCCCTCGGCCTCCTTCTTCCATGCCCGGCAGCTCGCCAGCGTCCACCGCCGCGCCCCCTCCCCGTATCGTTTATCACCGCTCAAAGAGTATGCAAACGCCAGGTGCTCGGTGATGGCGAGGTCTCCCATAATCGCGTAGAAGCGGTCGTAGAGGTTCTCATAGACCGGGTCGGGAGCAATCGGCGCGATCCACTCCTTGCGCGGTGTCTTCGTCAAACACCAGTCGGCGGATTCCTTCAAATTCTTCCAAAGACGCCTGTATACTCCTTGCGAGTGCAGCTTGCGGAGACGGGGAAGATCGGAAGATGAAAAGTAGAGACGAGGGTGGCCGGCTACGCTTCGCCTGGTATCGGCCCCGGAAGATTCATAAGTCGTCATGATGACAAGGCTCCCAAGAAAAAGTAATGCACGTTGCACCCCTCCACCCCCACCTTTGCAGTTCCCGGAGTTTACCGCAACCACGCCGAGTTAACAAGGGCCAGCAAACGATTGCGCAGCCTCTTAACGCGATCACAGTGACGCTCAGCCGCGCCGCGAGAGTCGTTCTCGGCCCGCTCTGCGGCTATGCCAACCCTCGACCCCTATGCTATAATCTCGCCATGAAATTGTCGCAGCAGAATTGCAGGTGAACCAGTAGTGGGCCTATTGAAAAAGAGGGAAAAGGAACCGCGGAGCGGAGCGGACGACGCCCTTGACGAGCGCCAGGATCCGGAGGACAACGGAACAAATCCGTGGGGAGCGGTGGTCAACGTTGGCAAAGCGATCTTTGACAAGAACGTGAAAGAGTTGAAGAAGCTTCAGCCGATTCTCAAGTCGATAAACGCCATTGATTTGTCCCAGGCCACCGATGAAGAGCTGAAGTCTCTGTCCGAGACACTGAAACAGAGGTTCCGTGAGAGCGTCGCGCAACGGGTGCAGGAGCGTGGCTTTGACCCCGACCGGCATGTGGATGAATGGTTGGCTGATCCGGCAGACGATGAATACCTCCGTGCCCGAAGGGTAGCCGAAGACGTTGCTTTGAACGAGTTGCTCCCCGAAGCTTTCGCCCTGGTGCGAGAGGTTTCCAGCCGCACCATTCAGTTGCGACCTTTCGACGTGCAGTGTCTCGGCGGCATCGCACTCCACCAGGGCAAGATCGCGGAGATGAAGACAGGTGAGGGCAAGACCTTGACGGCTACCATGCCGGTCTACCTCAACGCCCTCAGTGGCCGAGGCGTCCACATAGTGACGGTCAACGACTACCTCGCCGAGCGGGACGCCAACTGGATGCGGCCTATCTACGAGTTCCTCGGCTTGAAGGTAGCCTACATCTCCAACAACACCTCCCCGGCGGAACGACGGGCTGCCTATCGGTCCGACGTGTTGTACGTAACCAACAGCGAAGTCGGCTTCGATTACCTCCGCGACAACATGGCCGGCACACGAGACCACTTAGTGCAGCGTCCTCTCAACTACGCGATCGTCGATGAGGTGGACAATATCCTCATTGACGAGGCTCGGACTCCGCTGATTATCTCGGCCCAGGTGGAGTTGAGCGACCGCGCCCGCCGCCGGCGCCTCCTTGCCAAGCTCTGCGACCAGGTCGCGCGCAAGCTGCTCCCGGCGACAACGGAGCCTGAGGTCCAGAAGATCGTCGACCAGCACACCCATGACAACAAGATTTCGATCGACGGTTTGATGGATTTCCTGCGGAAGCAAGGCTGCCTGGAGGCGGGTCTGGGTTATCTCATCGATAGCTATCTGGCCCCTGACACAAGCCCTCGAACTCACAACATCGGCAAGCTGGTGGAGGCTCTGCAAGAACTGCGTGAGAGAGAACTCGTCCAGCCGGAGGCCTTGTCCTCCTTGTCCCAGTTGATCGGCGAAGTTCCCTCCGGCGAGGCGTTGCGCGAGCGGATCCTCGATGAATCGGTTCGGATGCTGTCGCCGTACCTCGATGCGACGCTCTGGGTGAACGAGTCTTTTACAGCCCTCGCGGAATGGAATCCGGCAGACACTCGGCCTTTTCTCGACAGTCTGGAGCAAGCGGGTCTGCTGCGAGATGAAGCCCTGAGTGACTTGGAGACCGTCCTGGATCGCACGCCGGACATCTCTCGGGCTCGCCAGGAGGTCCTGGCCGCTCTTCTCGGTGAGACGGAGAAGAAGGGACTGATCGATCCCGAAGGAAGTCGCCAGTTGTTGGTAACGCTCATGGGGCAGAGCAACTCGGAGGACCTCCGTCGCCTCGTCGTGGAGTCGATTCTTCCTTCCGCTCCTCTCTGCCACCGAGCTTTGTCGCTGGCTGAAGAGTTCGCCCAGTCGCAGGAAGCCGACGAGCAATCACCCTCGGAATCCGAATCAACGACGGGCACAAGCCGGAGGGAGGCCTCCGCCCGCCAGTTCACAGAATTGATCGAGCAGACCGGGGTCCAACGATTGCTGCCGGCCAGCGCGGTGGAGCGGCTCTGGGAGCTTGCCAAGATCAAGACTGCGCACGACGCTCTTGCGAGGGACCTCCTCACCGCGGCAAGGCAGCAACCGGGCGAGGGGTTGAATCGCCTCAGCCAGGAAGCCCAATCGTTTGCACAGCGCCGGGATGAATGGCTCACGGAAAGCTCCGACCAGATGGGTTCCGCGTTGCGATCGGTGGCCGGGTTGCCCAAACAAGCTCAATCGGCGCTGATACAGAAGGCTCGGGTTGGAGAGTCGGGTGACTCGTTGCTGGAAACGCTCTGTACCGAGTTGATGAAGATCACCCCCAACTCCGAGGTTCTGAAAGTTGTGCGTGAATTCATTGCCGACCAATCCCGCCACGCGGAAGGGATGGCGGAGGAGCTCGTGAGGGAGATGTCCGAATGGATCGAGGTCTCCAAAGACCTCCGGAAATCTATCGTCACGGCTTTCGCACAACACCCAGAGCCGCGTCCTCTGAGGGAACAACTCTCGGGGCTCGTGCGAGACCTCCCTGGCGAGACGACAGAAATCCCTTCACTGATCCACGAGGCAACCGGCAAGATCTCGCAGTGGAACCAGTCCAACGCGGGAGCTTTGATCGACGAGATCGCGAAAGCCGCCCCCCTCCCCACCGACGCTCTGAATCGTCTGACCACCCGTCTCGAGCAAGGCATCTCCGGTGTAAGGCTGGAGGAGTTGGTCAGCGCGGACCTGCTCCACCTGCCCACCAACGAGTCGGCTCTGCAATGTGTGGAGTCGCATAACGAGGCCTGGAAATCGTGGCAGCAGGAGTCTGGCGAAGCATTTCTGAGCGCCCTGGGGGAGGTAGGCTCCGAGGAGTTGATCGGGAAGCTGCGATCACTCACCGCCGAGCCGATTCCTGCCAGCCAGTTACCGGAACGGGTTGTCGAGCTTGTTATTGAAGACCTGATCGGCAGGAACCTCGAATCTCTTCTTGCCCCCGATAACGCCACGGCGTTCTGCGAGGAAATCCGCCGACGGATACCGCTTTCCAAGGACGTCCTGGGCAAGTTGAGACCTGAGCAGTTCGCCGGCAAGAACAAGGATCAACTGCAAACCCAGATTTTCCGTCTGGCTCACGAGACTCTGCTGTCGATCCCTCCGGATAGCATTTCTCAGGGCATCAACCTCCCCCATGTCATGAAGACGCTGGGGTGGTACAGCGAAAAAGATGAGAAGCAACGCGCCTCGTCGCTCACGGACATGGGGGCGCTGATTGCCGAGAGAGAGTTCGGCAATCCGGTGTTTACCGACCCCGAGAACTTTGGCGAGACCCTCCTTGAGAACGGCGTCCTGCGGGAGGACGACCTGCAGTACCTCTCGATGGTCACGGCCCGGGGCGAGGGCAAGGGCGCCAGTCAGAAGAATCTCAGTCAGCTTATCGCCGAGCATTTGACCCTCGATCCCGCAAGAAAGCGCAAGTTGAGCGAATTGAAGATGGGGGAAATCGGGAACATCCTCGATCAATCGATCAAAGCCCACTCCCTGTTCGAACGGGACGTCCACTACGTCGTTCAAGAGGGCCGGGAGATCGTGATCGTGGACGAGTTCACCGGCCGACTGATGCCGGGGCGCAGATGGAGCGACGGGCTCCACGAAGCCGTAGAAGCGAAGCACGGAGTGGAGGTCCGGCTGGAAAGCCAGACCGTTGCGACGATCACCATTCAGAACTACTTCCGAATGTACTACAAGCTGGCAGGCATGACCGGCACGGCAAAAACGGAAGAAGCCGAGTTTGTGAACACCTACAAGCTGGAGGTCATCACCGTCCCGACGAACAAAACGGTCCGGCGGGCGGATGATCCTGACATGGTTTACAAGACCGCGGAAGCCAAATTCCGCGCCATCACCCTCGAGTTGCTCCAGATGCACTGGCGCGGTCAACCGGTGTTGGTTGGGACACGATCGGTAGAGATTTCAGAGCGTTTGAGCGACCGGCTCAAAGGACCGGCTCTTCAGTTGCTGGTGCTGACGGTTCTCATCAAAGAAAAGCTGTGGGCGATGGACAAGTCCCATGCCAAGGAGCGGGACGCGATCATCGCGCAGCTCAACGTCCCGCTGCACCAGCTCAATCTGACCCACGTGCGGGCCAGGGCCAAGGAGTTGGCAATCGCTACCGACGTGACCTCCAAGGAGAACCTCGACAAGCTGGAGACCATGCTGGAAAACGGGCCTGGCGACCGCGAACGGCTGACCATCGCCCTCAAGAATGGTATCCCTCACAACGTCCTGAATGCCAAGAACCACCGCAACGAGGCCCGTATCATTGCCGAGGCGGCTCGTATCGGCGCCATCACAATTGCAACCAACATGGCGGGGCGGGGCGTCGACATTGTTCTGGGCGGAACCCTTGATGAGGAAGCAAAGCTCCGTGTCATCACCGGTCAGGTTGTTTCCCGGAGGGTGCGGGGCGAGTTTGCGCGTGTGAGGTCCCGGACCGAGGAGACCTCTGGGAAGCTGCTACAGCGCCTGACCCCCAGTGCGCTTCAAGACCTCTGCTGGAACCTGACTGTTCAGGACGCAGTGGAAAAGCTGCACTCGGAAAAACGAATCGATTCCTTCCAGGCGAAGGAGCTGACGGACGCCCTGGCGGGGCCGCTCGAGGGCGGCGACGTCCGCAACCGCGCCCGGTCGCGTGCCCGGCGCTTGAACTGCACCGAGATTCTTCCGCTCGGGGATGAGGTTATGGGCGACGAGCGGCTCAGAACCTTCGCCGAGAAGGTGGGTGTGCCTTCCTCGCAGGCGCCGTCGTTGAGATCGATCCTGGCGGACGGCGTGCCCGCTTACGTCTATCAGAGTGACGCTCCCGAGCGTTTGCTCCTTCGAGTTTTACTGGAAAAGTTGAACGAGGAAAAGGAACGCTACCTCCGGTTCCTGGATTCCCTTCCGAAGCTGCAAGACCTCGACCGGCTTCTTCTGGAAACCGTCGCTGACCTCCAGGTGACAGCGCCCGAAGAGATGCTCCCGGCGGTTAAGTCTCGGATTGCTGCTCACCCGACGGCCGCAGGCATTACGGAAGAATGGCTGAGACATCGCATCGAGGCCCTGGACCTACTGGAGGCGCAGTCCGCAAGAGCTCGATTATCTCAAGCTGCCAGTGAGGAGGTCGAGATCAACGATCATCAGATGCTGGCAGCGCTTCGCGTGAGCGGGGAGGATTCTCTAAACCTGGAATGGGTGCAAGAAAAGCTCAAAGGGTTGAACCTTGTAAGGTCGGAGCGTAAATATCGAGACGGCTCTCACAGCAGTCGCGAGGTCGAGGAGGAGGAGGAGGGCCTCGTGACCCACTATCGCCTCGACGCGAGCGCCCTCAGGAATCTTCCTGGGGACTTGACCCGGTTTGAGGCCCACGTGCGAGGTGACCTGATTGTAGACGCCCTGAAACGGATGGACCCTCAAGCTCCCTGGGCCAACCTGGAATGGGTGGACCATGAATTGTGGGGGATGGAGATCCTTCAGGGCCCTCAGGAAGTCCGAACGATATCCCTGCATTCCGAGACTGCGGAGGGCGAGCAAGTCACGCAGGACATGACCGTCTATCGAATCGCCGGACCACGACTGCTGCCTTTGATGGAACAGCCCTTGATGGAGGCGCTGATCCACCGTCTGGGCGACCTTCCGTCAATGGAGGTCAACCTCGAGGAGGTTGCCGAGGTCTTCGTCACGCGTCAGCCACTTTTGAAGGACTGGGTTGCTGGCGATTGGATCGCCAAACGGCTGGCAGACTGGAAGATCATCGACGGGACTGCCGTCAAGTCGGGCAGACCGTTTAAGGTCGAGCGGCAGCAACTGCCTACGGTGCTGATGGAGACGGGAGTTTTCGGTCAGTCGGCTGATTGGGTGGTTTTAGGCGAAAAGCGTCCCGAGGACGTCGTGCAGACTTCTGAGTATCAGGAGGTCAAGGCCCTCAGCGGCCTGCACGTCCTCGGCACCGAACGACATGAAAGCCGTCGCATCGACAACCAGTTGCGGGGTCGAGCAGGACGTCAAGGAGATCCGGGAACCTCACGCTTCTACGTTTCCTGGGAAGACGAGTTGATCCGGCTGTTTGCCTCGCCGCCGAAGTTCCTCCTCGACCGCTGGTACGAAGACGAAGCCGTCGCCGCAAAGATCGTCTCGAAATCCATCGAGCGCGCCCAGAAGAAAGTGGAGATGAACCACTTCGAGGCGCGCAAGCACACCCTTCAGTACGACGACGTGATGAACATCCAACGGGATGTCATCTACAAGGAACGGCGCAAAGCGTTGCTCGGAGGCAACTTGCGGGACCGGGTCGTGGAGATGACTGAGAAGACCGTCACGGCAGAGGTGGGGAAGTACGCCAGTCCACAGGTGATTCCCGCAGACTGGGACCTGCACCGCCTCTACCAGTCTCTCAGCCGCCTGATGGGAGTCTGCCGTCTTAGCGATTACCTGAAGGAGGAAGACCTCGACCGCAGAAATGCCGTCGAGGTTCGCGACCTCTGCACCGAGGCCTTCCGGGACGCCTATGAACACCGCGAACAGGACCTGACTCCCGAAATGGTGCGTGAGCTCGAACGGCTTCGCGTGTGCGAAGCCGTTGATGAATACTGGATGCAGCACCTGGCCGAAATGGATTCTCTGCGCGAGGGCATCAACTTGCGAGCTTACGGACAGCGGGAACCACTGTTGGAGTACCGCAAGGAAGCCTATGAGTTGTTTGGAACCATGATGGAGTCCATCCAGCGTGATGTGACCGAGTATCTGTTTGCCGTGCCGACTGAAGCCGTCCGTGAGTTCGCTCAGCGCCGCCAGCAGCTCCGACTGCGTTCGATGCAGATGCGCCGCGGCGAAGACGAAGTCGTGGGTGAAACTTCGACCTTCGAGCACACAGGTCGAAAAGTCGGCCGCAACGAGCCCTGCCCCTGCGGCAGCGGCAAAAAATACAAGAAGTGCTGCATGTTGAAACAGGACGCGGCGTGAGCTATACTCGTTAAGGTTGAGTAAACCACCTTCCTGTTGTGAGACAGTTGGACTGTCGAACATGTCACCGCTATCTTGTTCGACAGTCCAAC
>JACQGJ010000047.1 GCA_016199605.1 Armatimonadota bacterium
AGCAAAGCAGGGCACTCACCTCCGCAGATGGCCGAGTATCTGTTGCACAGCCTTGTAAAGGCTGTCGGGTCAACCGCCGAGAGCTTGGGCATCACCGACGAAGAAGACCTCGCCCCGGTCATCGAAGCACTGCGTGAGCGCACCTTCGCGGAACGTAATGGAACCCCATGAATGCCACAGAGCTCATCCAGCAGCGCGATGGCGGATTGTTCGATGGGGGCGTTTTCGGAGCACTCGTTGCTCATTGGGTGGTTCCCAAAGCTTCGAGCGCACAAAGCCAATCGTTGAAATGAGGGCAGGATGCTCGCACTTGGTTCAGGCCAATGCGCCCTATGATCAGCGGGCCGTGAAGCGGTTTTCGATAGCCGGGGAACAAGTTCTCCAGTCGCCTGGAGGGGTGTGTCTCTTCGCCTTCGTTAATCTTCTCCGGGCCAGAACAGGCGTCACGAATACTCTGGAGTTCCTGTCCACGGGCTGGTTCATTGAGCGTCTTCGCAATGGTCTCCGGACTGGTGAACAATAGGGCTTCGTATTCGTGCAGCATGAAATAGGAATGGAAACGAGGGTGGTTGAAATACCGTTCCATAGCCTGTTCGAGTTGGTCAACGCGTTGAGCAGGTTGGCGCGCGGTGACATCCTCCCAGCCTGTGAAATCTTTCGGGAACTTGTAGTAATCGAAAACAGTGGTGACCATCGCCGCGCCCGTGTCCCCCAAAAGCCGGCGAAGGTCGTCTTCAACCTTCCTGAATTGCGTGATGCCACCCTTGAACTGCCCGCCTGACTTGATGCGTCTGGTGGCGATGATCTTCGGCTCAGCATACACCCCCCACGTCAGGAGATGAGGCTGGAGCACATCTTTCACGAAGCGCTCCTCGGTCTGCCCTTCCACCAGCATCAGCACTCGCTTCATCGATCAGGGACGCCCTCCGAGGATGTTCTTTTCCCAGAGGTCGCCGAGGGCATAGCCATCCAGCCATGCGGTCAAATCCTCATGGGCGAGGTGTCTGAAAGTGCTTTCCCCTTCAGTTCGCTCCGCCACCCAGATTCGGTCGGGCGTAAACTGGTTTACGAGTGTCACCGACTGCGTGGCAACCAGCACCTGGGTCCGCACCACCGCCGATTCGAGCAAGGCAGCGAGCAAGGTGATGGCCGCCGGATGGAGTCCCAGCTCCGGTTCGTCGAGCAGCACAACGCTTGGCAACTCAGGTTGCAGGAGCAGCGTCGCCAAACAGATAAACCGTAGCGTGCCGTCCGACAGCGCGTGGGCGTTGAAGTAGGCGTCGCTACCTCTTTCCTTCCACTCGAGGCGAATCTTGCCTTTGTTCAAACGAGAAGGCTCAAGCTGGAATCGCTCAAAGAACGGGGCAATCTGCCGCACGGTATCCTCGATGTTGTCGAAATGGTTTTGCTGCGTGGATTGCATCTGGTAAAGAAACGCTGCAAGGTTTCCCGCGTCGGAATGCAGCATTCGGTTGTCGTCCACGTCGCATGTCTGCTTCATCCCGGCGCTCGGACTGGTGTCATGGAAATGATAGATTCGGTAGCTCTGCAGGTCGGACCGCACCCACCGGGCAATCCGCTTTGGGGATTGCGGAAGCAATGCCTCTTTGTGTCCGCTCCCAAGATCGTGGGCAAGAGGATGCGGATAACGCGCTCGGTCGTGGTACGAGAGGGATTCGGTTCCATAGATGAGTGAATCCTCTTCTGTGGGCAATAATGCGAATTGGTATCCGTTGGCGTCTGTTCCGCTGGCGAACTCCAGACCCACAAACAGGGAAGGCGACCGCTTGCGCCCGAAGTGCAATACGCTGTCCGCTCCCCCCGCAACACCGACGTAGGTCTGCAGTTCCTGATTCACCACGCGGTTCAGGAAATGGAACACGCCGACAAGGTTGGACTTGCCGGAACCATTTCCCCCAATGAAAACATTGAGCGGCGCAAATCTTAATGTCTGATCGCGAATGGACTTGAAGTTGCGAACCGTGATTGTCTCAAGTACTCGCATGGCTCACATTATACCCTTTCCCGTTCAAACCGCAATGTCCACCTCCGACACATCCACTTCCCCCGAAATCAGCCTCGGCAGCAGGAGGTCACGTGTGCGGCGGAGGGTGGCGATTGAATCCTGATAGATCAGGATCAACTTCAACAACGGCTCAACCATCACTTGAAAGGCGTGGAAAACCTCATCTGAGGGCACAGCCACATCATTGTTGAAGTGAGAGTTGTTCAACGATGCGCGCGTTGCCGCCATCGAGGCGCTGGCGAGAAACTGGCTAAATTCGGGCTCAGAGACTAGACCTCGTAACCATTCTCGGTGATGTGGCTTATGAGGGAGTAGCTTGGCGAGAGCGACGTTGTAAGCGCCTGCGATCCCGAATCTGGTCTTTCCTGGTTCTCCATATTTATCAATCAGGATATCGAGCCTGTAGCACAGCTTGTTCTTCCGGCTTTCTCTGATGTAGGTGAGATGCTGTGACGAGCCGTAATCACGATTCTGGACAAATCGGACGTAGCCCGTTTTCTCCTCGTAAATGTGTTCGCTCTTTGGTGGTTGCGAGCCTCCGATGAATTGGAACAGGTCGCTCAATCGCTTCACCTCCCACCCCTCCGGTATCTTTCCCAGCGGCGAATCCACGAGTTGCACCTTCTCATGCCCGGGGAAGCGGAAGTGGACGAACCACTCGCGGTAGAGCGCTTGCGCCATCTGCTGCAGAATCCTGATCCGACGCGTGTTGTTCTCGATCAGGTCGTCATAGGCGGAGAGGATGGCGGCGATTTTGCGCTGCGTGGGCAATGGGGGCAGTTCAAGGTCGAGATCTTTGAGAATCGACAGCGTCAAGAACTTCGTGGCCGCTCCCGTAGAGATGCTGCGCATGAACCCAAGTTTGGGCTGCAGAGCGTAGAACAGAAACCGGGTCGCAAGCCGACGATCGTCGAGGGAACGAATGACGTAGGTGCGTTGGTACGCATTGAACCTTCCGTTGAAATACTTGATCGGGTAGACCCCATTGGCGTTGTTGCCGGCCAGCAAGACGCACTCAGTGTCGAAAGCGGAGGTGTCAGTCCGCAATGTTTGTGGCGCGCACGTGAAAAAGGGATACACACCGTCAGGAGTGGCCGCGTTTGAATCGAGCTTGCCTGTCTTGAATGAAACCACGTCTCCGAACTTGACCGCCTCCCAACGCATTGCTTTCATTCCTCCAGCAATCTCATCACATTCTCCGCGATCCGTTCTTCCAGTTCCCGTGCCGCGGTATCTCTCTCACGCAAAGGCGCAAAGCCGCGAAGGAAGACCTTCATGTTGTCCCCCTTGGCGCCTTGGCGTGAGTCATCTTCCCCCTCCAGCAACTTGACCACATTCTCGGCGATCCGTTCTTCTACTTCCCTCATTTGGACTTGTCGCCAACCCCAGCCTTCTCCCGCCGCGTGTCCTCACACCCCGCCACCTTGTACTTCGCCCGGCTTTCCTTCACCCGGTATGCGATCCGCCGGGCGGGTTCCGGCGGCGTCATGAGTTGGCGGATCGCGTCGAAGACCACTTTGAACCGTGCGTCATTTTTCTTCTCTAACTCGTCGAACCGGTGTGCCAGCTCCAGGTTGGACACCAGCATCCGGCGCGGCCGCACGAAAGCCCTCATGATCTCGATGTTGACTCGCACCGCCCTCGGGCTATTCAGCACAGTTGATAGCATGGCCACTCCCTGTTCAGTGAATGCGTTAACGCTACGAGCATGTTTGAGACCCGAACATATCACAAATTGTGATATGTTTCGTATCTCCTCGCGAGTCAGTGAGAACATGAAATCTTCAGGGAAGCGGTCGATGTTCCGCCGAACAGCCTGGTCCAAAACACGCGTCTCCACACCGTAGAGTTGTGCGAGGTCTCGGTCCAGGATAGTCCGCTGACCCCAAACCAACCGGTTCTGTTTGTGTCATGTTTCCTCCAGCAGTCTGCTCACATTCTCCGCGATCCGCTCTTCGAGTTCCCGGGCCTCGGTGTCTGTCGCACGCAAAGGCGCCAAGCCGCAAAGAAGAACCGTCATGTTGTCCCCCATTGCGTCCTGGCGCCTTTGCATGAGTCCTTCCAGTTCTCGTTTCCACTTTTTCACCATACGCGCTTCACCCCATACTGATCGAATAGATCATCGCTGCCCACCACTGGGACTCCTTCCACCAGCGACTGGGCAATTATCAAACGGTCGAAGGGGTCGCGGTGATAGAAGGGCAAATCCACAACCCGTGCACTGTGTGACACGGAGATGGGCAAGATGGTAAAGTCGTTGGTCAGCAACTGTTCATCCCAGAACGCTGCGAAAGGCGCAGGGAGCGTATACTGGCCCAGACTCATCTTGATGGCGATCTCCCAAAGGCTTGCCGGGCTGACGAAAATCAACCCATCCGCGTCAACGATGCTCTCCCTCGCCATCCCGCTCAATCGGGGATCGTCCAGCAGAAACCAGAGAAGCGCCTGCGTGTCCAGTAAGAGGTTCATGGCATGTATTCCCTGAAATCATTCAGATGTTCGTCATCTTCGGATAGCACCATGAGTATTCCTTTGGCGCTTCCGGGTTGCCGCCTTTCTTTGGGGGGTTCCGCCTGTTCTGGTAGAAGAACAACCAGGCGCGCAGATCTGCCGTAGGCATGTTGGTATGCCTCCGGCAAATGGATGTGACCGTTCTTATCAATCCGTGTCTCAAATTCTATGGCTTGCATGGTGTCCTCCTTCGTTGTAGTAGGCCACGGCGTCGTCCAACTCTTTCTGAGCGAGTGTGAGGAATCGAACTCTCATCGTGTCAGGTGTTTTGCAGGTACTTCTTCCATCGAAACCGTTTCAATCCGGCCCGCCTCGTATGCGTCAATTCGAGCTTCGACTTCCTTGCGCCAGACGGCGTCGATCTCCGGATCGGGCCGGTCGAGGCTTACAAGAAGCTGGTCTACGAGACTGGCTCTGACTACTGCGGGAAGCTCCAACACTTCTCTGAGAAGCTGTTGTGTTTCGGCTATGAGTTCCTCTCCTCTCTTTGTCTTTCCATTGTGCAGTGCCCTGGAGTTCTCTTCAAGCAGCCCTATCATACTCTGTTGAGAGCTTGCGCTCAACCGGTCGGGCCACGGTATCTATCTCACGCAAAGGCACCAAACCGCAAAGAAAAACAACCACAATATCCCCCTATGCGTCTTGGCGCGTTAGTGTGAGTCCTCCTCCCCCTCCAGCAACTTGGCTACATTCTCCCCGATGCGCTCCTCCAGTTCGTGAGCCTCAAGATTGAGGGTTTCCAGTTCCTCGTTGAGTTCCTCCAGCTTCTCTGCGAAGACGAAATCATCGGGAGGGCGTTCTCCGACTCCCACGTAGCGACCGGGATTCAGGCTCCAGCCTTGCGCCTCGATCTCCTGCAGCGTCGCCACCTTGCACAGGCCGGGAACGTCAGTCCATTTTCGATTCTTGGCTGCAGATTTTAGATTGGAGCACTGAGTGGGAGTGAGGTTGAGGTCTGCTGGATTGAACTCGTAATCGCCGAGGTCTTCGTCGCGATAGAGGCGGACGAGGTTGGCGAGGAACATGATTTGTTCCGGCGTGAAGTCGCGGTGGGCGCGGTCAATCTGCCGGTAGAGGTGGCGGGCGTCGAGGAACAGCACCGTGTCTTTGCGCGGTGTCTTCGCTTTGCCACGATCCAGGAACCAGAGCGTGCAGGGCAGCGTGACGGTGTAGAACATGTTCGCCCCGACCGCGATCATCACGTCCACGGCCCCGGACTCGATGAGCTTCTTGCGGATCTCCAACTCCGAGCCGCGGGCGTCGCTGGCGGAATTCGCCATGACGAAACCGGCGCGGCCGGACGCGTTGAGGGCGCTGTAGAAGATCTGTATCCAGAGGTAGTTGCCGTTGTCGGTGCGCGGCAGGCCGAACGGGAAGCGCGGGTCTTTGACCAGCCGTTCCTTGTCCACACGGTCCACGTTGAACGGCGGATTGGCCATGACGAAATCGAACCGACCCGGACTGTCGTGGATGTCTTCGTAGTAGGTGTTGCCCTCACGAACGTCTCCCGACAGTCCGTGTACCGCCAGGTTCATCTTGCACAGGCGCACGGTCTCCGCGGCGCGTTCCTGCCCGTAGGCCATGATCTCCGCGCCGGGATTTCCGCGGTGGTGTTCCACGAACCGGGCGCTCTGCACGAACATGCCGCCCGACCCGAACGCGGGATCGAAGACGCGCCCGTGGTAGGGCCCGATGACTTCAACGATGAGGCGGACGATGGAGGTCGGGGTGAAGAACTCACCACCCTTCGAACCTTCGGCGCGGGCGAACTCGCCGAGGAAGTATTCGTAGATCTTGCCAAACACGTCGCCCTCAATGCGGACTCCAGAGTCCGAGTCCATTGGGATGGACGCGAACAGCTTCAGCAGCGTGACCAGCGTTCCCTTCTCGAAGGCGGAGTAGGACTTGGGCAGGACGCCCCTGAGTTCTTCGTTTTCCGCCTCGATGGCCTTCATCGCGTCATTGATGGCCCTGCCGATGTCCGCGCCTTCCGGCAGCTTCAGCAGGTTGGCGAACCGGGCCGACTCAGGCAGGAACATCACCCCCCGCGCCTGGTAATCGGTCTTGCCGATGGTGCGACGCGGGCCGAGCGGACGCATTGCGGCCAACTCCTTCCCGGCTTCGGCGAACTTGTGGTCGGCGTAGCGCAGAAAGATGAGGCCCAGAACGGGGACGGAGTATTCGGACGACTTCAGCTTCGAATTCGCCCGTAGCTCGTCCGCCGCATCCCACAGCCGTTTCTCGATGAGACTCGTATTGTTCGCCACGCGGTTGTTTCCTTCGGCTTCATTCATTCTTGCAAATGGTCCCGGCGCCACGAGCGATTGAAATCGCCACTGCAACCCTTGGTCCTCCGCGACACGCATTATACAGGGCTGTCGGGTATCATCAACTTCGTCATCGCCGCAGTTGGCTGTAGTCCGCCCAGATCATCTCTTCCCTGCCCTCTTCATTCGCTTGGGCAATGAGGGTTCCGTCGTCGGCAAGGATGGCCGAGCCGCCGAGTTGAAAGTAGCAGTGGGAGAAGCCTACGCGGTTGGTGAGCACCATTGGGGTCTTCAGGGCGCGAGCTTTCTCCTGCGGTTGGCGATCCTGTCCAGTCACGTTGCCGCGGTTGTTCTGCCAGAAGATGAGGTCCGGGGGGTCCTTCTCGAAAGTCTCCCAGGAAGCGAAATGACCACCGTCTGCGCAGATGAGGCAGCCGATGCGTAGACCGCCGACCTCGATGACTTTGGTTCCACCACCCGCCCCGATAACGCTGCGCTCCAACCGGTAGCCCTGCTCGTGGGGGACATAGTCGTGGAGGAACTTGTTAAACTCCTCCAGGTCCATCTGCTGCTCGTTGGGCCAAAGGTAGCTTTTGCGGTAGACGCCAACGATGCCTTCGGGGCCCAGCCATACCATCGAGATGTACGGTCGTCCCTGCCACACTTCGTTGAGACCGAGCGCGACATAGCCTTCGTACTTTTTCGCCAGAACGTGGAATCCATTCACCTCACTGCTGTCGAGTTGTCGTCCATACTTCATCGGGTTGGAGGTATAGTCGGCGGTGAGTCCTTCGTGGAAGAACACGAAGCGCGCCCCTTGCTCGAAGGCCTCCTTTGCCCAGTTCATCGCCTTGTGAACATTGTGAGCCACCTCACCCGCGATGGTGTCGAGTTGGAGGGTTGCCAGTTTGAAGTCGTCCATTGTTATCCTTCCTGTCACCTGAGATTTGTCCGCTTCTCGGCGATATTAGCACACTTGCTCCGCGGCTTCAAACGAAGGAAGTTATTATTGGATTTGCCGCCTTGACCATCGTGAAAATCGGGACTACACTCTACCGGTTTTCGTGGCATTTGACCTAATCATTCAAGGCACACTGATTCAGCGGTATTGGTCATGATAAATCTGATGAAACATTGCTCCTGGATAGGGCTCTGTATCCTGTTCGCCATCCCCGCTTTCGCGCGCGTCGGTGTCGTAAACCTCGGCCCATCCTACTACGAAGTGTCAACCGAAGTCGAGACTCCGCACATCAAGTGGGCGAAGCCGCTGGCGGGTGGGCGGTTGCGTGTGCTCGTCATTGCGCCGCGGCGGACGCAGCGGGAGACGGTGGAGTTGTGGCAGCGGTTGGAGATGGAGTACGTCGCCATCGGCACGGAGGAGACGGGTGTGCTTGGCGCGACTCCCGATTCCAACGGTCCCGTCGGCGGAACGCTGCCTGAGGTCGAAGCTCGACTGCGCGAGGCAATGAAGAAAGACTACGATGTCATCATCACCAGTGGAGTGCGCTGGAAGACGCTGCCTTCGGAGGTGTTCAACGCTCTGGTCGGCAAAGTAAAAGCGGGTGCGGGACTGATCCTCGTTCAGCCGGAAGAGAAGCCGGAGGGTGCGGCCAAGGACTTCTTCGATTCGTTTCAGGAAACGCCGCGGCCGCAGTGGTTGCTGGCCGGTTCACGACTGGAGGATCTGCCACAATATCGCAAAGGCGAGAAGGACCCAACCGGTCCGCCGGAGAAGGTGTTCAGTTGCTATCGGGCTGGTGACGCGCGTGTCGTGCGCGTGCGAACCGGCGGAAGCTACTGGACTTACCTCGTGCCTGATGTCGGTGACACGCCTGGCGCGACGTATCTCGACTTCGAAGATCAGATGGCTCTCACCTCGAAACTCCTTCTGTGGGCGAGCGGACGAGTGCCAGCCGCGTCGATTCAGGCGGTGACCTTCACACCGGACGCAAAGACTGCACACGTCGAAGCAACGGGCGGGCCGAACGCGGCTGGCAAAGCTTCCTGTCGAATTACTATCCGCGACCGATGGGGCAACGTGCTTGGGACGCCAACTCGCGCTGATGATCTCGTTTCCGGCGCAAGCGCGTTCGACGTTCCGCTGCCGCCGCTCAAAGGCGGTCAGCACCGCGCGGAAGTGCAGCTTCTCACGGAACAGGGCGAGGTGATATGGTGGGGGGTGTGGCCGCTGAAGGTGGTTCCTCCCTTCGGTATAGCCAAGGTCACCATGGCCTCCGATGAAGTCCAACCGGGAACTCAGGCAAAGGGCGTCGTTGAACTGACGGGTAAACCCGTGCCCGGAGCAAAGTTGGTGTTCAGGGCCACCGATTCCTACGGACGCGTAGTTTGCTCGACTGACAGCCCGGCCAAGTCGGGGGCATTCTCCGTGTTGGTTGCTCATCCGTTGTCGGTCTATCACCAATTGTCCGTCACCCTCGCCGCAGGCGACCGTGTGTTGGATGAAGCCCGAACTCGATTTGCCACTCCCATCGAAGGCCCCGGTTGGGATGACTTCTCCTTGCTCTTCTGGCATCACTCGACGGAAGGTTGGATCGGGCGGCTGGTGAATCGCGAGTTGAGCCGGAAATACCTCGCTGACTCACTCAACTGTGCCGCGTGGCAGACTCCGCAGCGTATGGAGGACATCCTCTGGTGCGTCGCAGAAGATGGCTTGTGGGCGACGCCCTACTCGACGCACTTCGGCAACTACTGGGGCAACGGCCTGCTTCGCGGGCCATGCCTCAGTCATCCCGATCTCATCAAAGAGAAAACCACTCTCATGCGGGAAGTCGGACGACGGCTGAAGAAGTTCCGTCCCCCTGCGTACAACCTCGGCGACGAGAACACCCTCGACGGGAAGGACACCGATGTCTGCTTCTCCAATGAGTGCCAGGCTTCATTCCGCGAGTACCTCAAGGTGATGTACAAAGGCCTCAACACATTGAACGCCGAATGGGGAACGATGTTCAAAGACTGGTCGGAGGTCTCACCCATCACAAAGAAAGAGGCGTTGGAAAGAGGGCAGGTCCCGCGCTGGGTCGATCACCGCATGCACATGAACTCCGTGTTCGCCAACATCCATCGTCTGTGCCGTGACGCGACACGGGAGTCTGACCCGCAGGCGCGCGTCGGGTTTGAAGGCCCCGTCGGTCAAGCCGGTTACAACGGCTACGACCTCTGGAAGTTCTCGAAGTTCATGGACTTCTGGGGGCCGTACCCCTACGCGGTTGACTGG
>JACQGJ010000533.1 GCA_016199605.1 Armatimonadota bacterium
AGGAGAAGCCAAAGCTCGGCCCGAGGCATCTCCAAAAACACAGACTTCTCAAATCGCATGGCCCGCCTCTCCACGTGGATCATCCCTCGACAGCATGATAACAGCGATGCCCCATGAAAACAACCCGCTCGATCGCACACTGAGAAGGATTCAGCGGAGCCAGAAAGTAGAGTTGGGAACGACCTTGACGAAGTGGGTGGCACTCAGAGATACTCAGGCAGCGAGTCCACGTTAACGCGGCGAGAGGGGTGGAATCCATTGGGGAATATGCAAGAGAAACGAGTGTTGGTCACCGGCTCGGGGACCGGGATTGGGCGCGAGGTGGCTTTGGAGTTTGCGAGGGAAGGCGCCGCAGTAGCCCTGCACTACGCTCATAGTGAGTCGGGTGCCCGGTCGGCCGTCGAGGAGGCGCTCGCGATGGGTGGGCGGGCGGAAGCCTTCCACGCGGACCTGCGGTCCGTGCAGGAGTCCCGACGATTGGTCGCCGAGGCCGTGGGTTTTCTCGGCGGGCTCGATGTGCTGATCAACAATGCGGGCATCACGATGAATCGGCCCTTCGAGGAGGTGACGGAAGAACAGTTCGACACTCTTTACCACGTCAACGTCAGGGCGATGTTCTTCGTCACTCAGGCCGCTCTCCCCGCTCTTCGCGAACTTGGCGCAGGCGTGATCGTGAACATGACGTCGGTCCACGCCTTTGAGGGGTGTCCTGAGCATTCGGTTTACGCGGGCACCAAGGGGGCCATCGTCGCCTTCACGCGTGCGTTGGCCATCGAGCTTGCCCCCCAGGGGATTCGGGTCAACGCCATCGCTCCGGGGGCGATAGAGGTGGAGAATTACTATAAGGCGATGCCTGACTTCGATCGTGACGCGGTAGGACAGTTTGTGCCGGTGGGTTTCGTCGGTCAGCCGGGGGACATTGCGAAAGCGGCCGTGTTCCTCGCGTCGGATGGTGCTCGCTACTTTCTCGGACAAACGTTGGTCATTGATGGCGGCACGACCTCGTGGCTGCCCTTCAATGACGGATTCCGCATGCCCATGAACGCGCACTTTGGCGTGGGATACGTGCCGGGAGTGTGATCGTGGACTGCGGGACCCGAACCTCGAATGGGGGGGACCGAAGTATCGTCCGGACCGGACGTGTGCTGATCCTGCACCGCCGATATGTCCCTCTCCGCACCGGCCGGGAATCAGGCGGTCTGTCACGCGGCAGCAACCAATCCCTGACCGCGTGGATCGGTGGCACCGATGAGTTGTCCCTGCGCGTCCCCTAAAATGATTCCATGCGCCGGACCGCCGATGCGATCTTTCACCTCGAGTCGATGACCGAGCGATGACAACGGCTCGAGCTGGTCTGGAGGGAAGGTGGGCTCGTACTCTACCCGGTTCGTGGACTCAACGTGCAAGCGCGGACTCGCCAACGCCTCTGCAAGGGGCTTCTTCTGATCAAGGAGCTGCACGAGAAACCAAAGCTCGTTGTTGAGAATGGTGCGACCTCCCGGCGTACCCAGGGCGGCCCACGGCCTGCCCTCCCGCATCACAAGCAGCGGCGCCATGTTGTGGAGCGGGGATTTCCCCGGGCCGAGCGAGTTGGGAAGACCCGGACGTGGGTCGAAGCGCGCAAGACCATGCCCGAACAGCAGACCTGTTCCGCGAGCCGTCCAGCAGGAGCCCCAACTGCCACCGTGAGTTTGCGTCAGAGCGACCACGTTGCCTTGAGTATCGGCGACATCGAGGTGGATCGTCCAGAGGTAGGGATCGGAGCCGTAGTCGATCCCCTCCCAGACCGCGCAGTCCCGTTCCTCCACGTGCTCCCTCAGAGAACTGATGACTTCGTCTCCCAACTCGTTTTCGGCCTCGACACTGCCGTAGTCTCCGTAAAGCCGAAGCCGTCGTTCCCAGCACGCCTTGGCGGTCTCCAACCGCCGGTGCTCATCGTAATCACTCCAGCCCTCGAGAACGCGCAGCATCTGAAGAGTCGTCAGTCCGCCGTTTGCCAGCGGAGTGGCGTAGACCTCATGACCGCGGTAATCGATGCCTACGGCTTCTCTCACGTGTGGACGGTAGGAGGCGAAGTCCTCCAGCGTGAGAAGGCTGCCTTCAGCTTGGAGCGATGAGACGATTCTCCTGGCAAGATCGCCTCTGTAGAAACCATCGGCGCCCTCCTGCGCAAGAACCTCCAGGGTGTCAGCCAACTCCGGGAAACGCGCGCGATCGGGGTCAACGTTGAACAGGTCACGCGTTGCGGGAAATCGGGCAAAGACCTCCGCGCTCTGTTGAAGCAGGTCAGCAGTCGAGCGATTGAGCGCAAACCCCTCCCGCGCCGCGCGAATCGCGGGAGCCGTGACCCGCGACAATGGCAGCGTCCCCCATCTTTCGAGGGCTTCACACAGCCCCGCGACTACTCCGGGCACTCCGATGGCGGTGGCACCGTAAACGTGTTCATGGTCAGGAACGCTGGAGGTCCCGTCCGGTTCTACCTTCACTTCGAACATGTCCTCGCTCGCGGCGGCGGGCGCTCGCGTGTTGTAGTCGAGGCACACAACATGCTGCTCGGAGGAGATGTATGCCACCAGCGATCCCCCATAGCCGGCAATCCCGGTATTGCTCGGGTCGCACACCGCAATGGTGAACGCGGCGGCGACGGCAGCATCGACCGCATTCCCACCTTCCTTCAGGATCTCCAATCCCGCAGCGCTGGCCACAGCATGAGAGGTCACGACCATCCCATATTCATATTGCGTCATCCCCGGACCAACTTCCCTTGGCCCTTTATCCCAGCACGATAATTCCCCACGGCCTCCGAAGTGCGAAGGTAGCGGCTGTAGAGGCGCAGTCCGAAAATGCGTCCGTTCATCTGTGGCGCGATGCTCATCTTCTCCGCTCCGTTGACGGTGCGCAACGTCGGACTGAAGCGACCCCAGCCAAACTGGCGGCATTCTCCTCCATCACACAGCACACCGTCTACAACGAAGCTGATGATCTTCGGCCCACCATCCACAATGATGACCACGTGGTGCAGGTTTCCCGGCTGGACGATTCCCGGATTGCTGTCCCAACTCGACTCCTCGCGACCATCCTTGAGGGTGATCTTAACTGTGCCGCTGTCGCTCGTCGAGACGAGGATCCCCTTACCGGCTTCGTCGTTGGTTTCAAGCAGCCTTTGCCCAGCCTCGAGTGATTCCAGGGTCAACCACAGGTCGAGGCTGAATCCAGCTCGCAGGTCTTTGCCGCCATGGTCGGCGCGTGTGTGGTCACGCTGATGGAAATCCGGGAGCCGCGGCATCGTCGCCTTCCTCGGCATGGGACCCTCCCCGGGCAAGTCCAGTACCAGACCATCGGTCGTGACACTTCGATTGTCCCATTGATTGAACAGTCCGTCCGCCAGCGACAGGGGAATTTCATGAACTCGCGCGACATTCTTCTGAGTTTCGGTCACGAAGAACCGTCCTTGCTCCTCGATCAGGTCAGGGTAGCTCATGCGAACATAAGGATCGTCATCGTAGAGCAGGATCTCGGGCTGGGACCAATGGATCACCTTACCCTCCGGCGAGTCCTGCTCTACACCTGCGCACAGCCAGACCGGGTTGCGGTCTTCATAGGGCCCCCATTCCGGCATGTCGCGGAGGGATCTGCCGCCGTGGTTATGAAACCAGTAGAGGAACTTCCCGTTGGAGCAGCGCCAGGCGAAGGTCGCTGCGCGCGGGTGTTTGATGCGGCGTCCCTCGGGCGTGTAACTTGCGTATTGCGGCTGCGTCCAGGTCTCGCCTCCATCCCGGCTATACGCGCACGCGGGGTGACCGTCAATGGTGCGGTAAACGCAATGGAGTGAGCCATCGCTCAGGGAGCAAAGGCTCTGCTCTTCCGCGATGCGCCCTCCGCCCGGTGGCGTGCGCAAACCGACCTCGCCCAGGGGAAGGGTCTCGAAGGTGACGTTCTCCGGGTCCGACTCTGTGAGCAGATTGGGACTTCGCAGGAATACTCCCTCCGACTGTGCGAAGAACCCCGGCCCCATGGCGCCTACCTTGTGGAGGACCAGGAGTGCCCTGTCGCCAAGGATCAACGGTCTCCCGACGTTCCAGAAGAACCGGAGCTTGCCACCGTAGACGTTACTGCGGTCACAGTCGAACTCCCGCACAGGAACGGGAAAGCGCGCCTTTGACCAAGATCGTCCGTCGTCATCCGAATACTTGAACACGTAGTGGCCGAGCGAATCGACCCTGGTATAGACACCGCCCTCCTCCCGCTTAACCTCCCTGACGACATCCGTGTTGTGGTTGTAAAAGCAGTGAACCCGGCCCACTGGCGTCTTCAGTAACACGGCGTAGGAGGCCTCCGGCCCCTCAGCCGGTTCGACATCGATGGGCGGCGACCAGGTTCTGCCCTGATCCATGCTGCGTGTTGTAACTATATGCTGACCGTGTTGACCTTCGACCCCTTGGCCCGTCGTCATCGCACACAGCCATGCCCCATCGTCAGTCTTCGCGACATACGGTTGGTCGCAGTAGTTTTCGCACGGGATTATGTTACCCGCGGTGATGTTACGTGTGTCCACGTTCATGTAGACGATAACCTCCCTACCAGCTCCTGTGTACTTTCGAAGAAAACGTCACCCTCTGGCGCGGTCCACTCAGACAAGGTCCGCCGGAGACCACATGACACCAAACTCCCTTCGCGCTGTGAAACACCTCCAGACTGGCCACTGGAATTGTATCATAAGACCCCTGCGAGTTCGTCTCGCCGGTGAATGCGATTGGCTGGCTAACGTAGGTGTCCCGGAAGGTTTACAGACCCCTGTCCAGCTTGTCTGGCAGGTGAATAAGACCGAGAGGCTAACTCCGGTGCCCGCAAGGTGACAG
>JACQGJ010000534.1 GCA_016199605.1 Armatimonadota bacterium
AGGGCTTACGGGTCGCTTTCGACACAGAGTGTAACAGGTGAAGCAGAATCAGGAAAGCCATCAGTAAGTAGACGAAAGATTGCCACGGTCCCCAGAGGCCGGGAAGCTCCCAGCGACCGGCCCCGTAGCTGAACCAGTCGTCCTCCAAACAGGAGGAGAAGATCACGACGACCGGGTTATAGTAGAACACGAGGTAACGAAGATCGACGGCCCATGACAAGGCAAACGGAGACGCCGCTGATTTCCGAAGAGCCTCGAAAGGGTCTGGCAGTGCCGGAAAGAAGACGCTGTCAAAAAGGGCGACAAGCAAGGGAAAAAGCACGAGCAGGAAAACCTCGACGCCAAAAGCGACGGCCGCTGTGGTCATGCCCCGCCGGATGCGATAGGACAACCACGACGTCATGGCAACCATGAAGAGGGTCCAGGAGACTACTACGCACTGGGTCTTCAGCAGGTAGAAATAGAGCAAGCGATCGGGGATGTAGACGAAAGAGGTTGCGCTGGCCAGGAATACCACCGGCTGAAAGAGAACAACGATAAGGACGACCAGGGCAAGGCGCGACGCGATCTTACCCACGATGATCTGACCCGCGGTGAGCCTGGTCAGGACGAGGGATTCCCAGGTTGCCCTCTCAAACTCCCCTGCAAGGAGACCATGGGTAATCGGGATCGACAGGAGAAACAGAACCAGAATCTCCAACCCAAGGACCCACGGCAGCCCCCCTTTGGAGAGAGCGGCGAAGTAGGACCAGAGGTAAAGGACCAGGCCGGAGTAGGCCACCGCGCGCACCGTCCAACCAGGGCGACGCCACACCCACCGCGCTCGCCCCAGCAGGTGGTAGCGCAGCACCGGGTTGTCGACCACCCATTCGCGCACTCGCATGGTCGTGGTGTCACCTCCTATTCGGGACTCGCCATTCGTCGTCGAAGCTGCCCGCAGGCGGCGTCGATACCCTGACCTTTCTCTTCCCGTTGCGTCACCGTGATTCCTGCCTCCTCAAGTTCTTTCCGAAAACGTTGAATCCCCTCGGCTCCGGGACGTCTGAAGCCGGAACCGTTGTGAATCGGATTGAAGGGGATCAGGTTCACGAAGCAACGCAGGTTCCGCAGCAAGGCCGCAAGCTGACGAGCTTGCGCGGGACTGTCATTGACCTCTGACAGCAGGACGTACTCGAAAGTCACGCGTCGCCTGGTCTGTTGGACGTAGTCTCGACACGCTTCGACCAGCTCTTGCACGGAATACCGATGCTGTGTCGGGATCAGTTGTCGGCGCAACTGGTCGTCGGGAGCGTGAAGTGAGAGGGCGAGGGTGATCTGGAGTCGCTCCCCGGCAAGCTGCCGGATCTTGGGAACGATGCCGACTGTGGATACGGTGAGGCTCCGCATTCCCAGCCCGACCTCCTCGTTCAGCAGATGTATCGCCGTGAGGACAGCCTCATAGTTGAGGAGCGGCTCGCCCATCCCCATAAACACCACGTTGCTCACCTTGCCAAGAGACCCGCAGTAAACGACCTGCTCGACGATCTCACCGGGCGACAGGTTCCGTTGGAGACCGCCGTAGCCCGTTGCGCAGAAGGTGCATCCTACGGCGCATCCCGCCTGGGAGGAAAGGCAGACGGTAGTCCGGTCTTTGTAGGGAAGAAAAACCGTTTCAACTCGCTCACCGTCGGCCAACTCGAACAAAAGCTTGGTTGTTCCGTCCTGGGCCCGTTGCCGGACAACCTCCTTGAGGTTTGCCACGGAGGCTTGCTGGGAAAGAGTCTCGCGGAGGCTCTTGGGCAGGTTTGTCATCGCGGCAAAGTCACGACATCCCTTCCGGTAAACCCACTCCGCGATCTGGCGGCCGCGAAAGGCTGGCTCACCATGATGGACGCAGAGGGCTTCGAGGGCTTTCGTGGAAAGCCCGAGGAGGGGAGCGGTTAGCGGGAGAAGATGTGTACTCATCATGGGCGAATCGTGAGCTGGTGTCCGACGATCGGGTCCCTTTGCCACGGTGTTACTCGCCTCGAATAGTAACACTTGCGAGGGATTCCGGGTAGCGAGGGCTTCGTCAGTGGAACGTCATGGTCGGGGCGGGGTAACTTTCCTACTCTTGGGGCTGGGAATTGAGGGCGTTGAGTGCTTCCGAAGCGGCCGCTTGTTCGGCTTCCTTCTTGCTGCTGCCATAGCCGCGGCCCAGCACTCGCTCTTCGAGACACACTTCCACCACAAATCGCTTATCATGATCCGGGCCGATCTCCTGCACGACCTGATACAGGGGAGCCTTGCCTGTCTTTTCCTGAACCTTCTCCTGCAGCAGGCTCTTGTAGTCCTGCCCGTGACGTTGGTCTTTGATGTCCTCGATGGCCCCTGCGAACTGGCTGATGAGGAAGCCTCGTGTCGCCTCAAAGCCGACATCCAGGTAAAGGGCGGCCACCACCGCCTCAAAAGTGTCAGACAGGATTGAGGGCCGCTGGCGGCCGCCGGTGGTCTCTTCGCCGCGTCCCAACAGTATGTAGTTGCCGAGATTGAGTTTTTGCGCGAGCTGACACAAGATCGGCTCGCTGACCGCGGCGGCTTTGATCTTGGTCATCTGCCCTTCTGACAACTCCGGGTGACGATCAAAAAGGTAGTTGCTGATAACCAGCCCCAGCACCGAGTCGCCCAAGAACTCGAGACGCTGGTTCGAAGCCAGTCTGGACTCAGAACCTTCGCCGACGTAGGAAGTGTGGGTGAGCGATTGGTTCAGCAGGTCCTGCTGGCGAAGTTGAGCCCCGAGAAGGTCTTGCAGCTCCTGGAGGTCTTTGAGACGTTTAGGGTTCATGTAGGCTCGACCATGGGAGAGTGAAGGATGTCTCAGGGAAGGGGTAAAGATGGAGGATAGTTGACTACTCCTCCTCGAATCGACGTATGATGAGACTGGCATTATGGCCGCCGAACCCGAAGGAGTTGGAGAGCGCAACATTCACGGTGCGGTGTCGGCAGGTGTTGGGAACGTAGTCCAGATCGCACTCGGGGTCGGAAGTCTGGTAGTTGATGGTCGGAGGAATCACGCCGTCCCGGATCGTCAGAATGCTGGCGACCGCCTCGATGCCTCCTGAGGCTCCCAGCAGATGCCCGGTCATTGACTTGGTCGAGCTGATGCACAGTTTCCGGGCATGGTCGCCGAAAGTGTTCTTGATGGCGAGAGTTTCCGTTTTGTCATTGATGAGAGTGGAGGTTCCATGGGCGTTGATATAATCCACCTCGGTAGGATCCATGTGGGCGCGGCGCAAGGCCATGCGCATTGCTCGCAGGGCGCCGTCCCCTTTTGGGTCCATGGCAGTCATGTGGCACGCGTCTCCGCTCATCCCATAGCCGGCAAGCTCGGCATGGATGGGAGCGCCGCGTTTCCGGGCATGAGAGAGGCTCTCGAGAATCACAAGCCCCGCTCCTTCGGCGATGACGAAGCCATCGCGTTCGGCATCGAAGGGACGGCTCGCTCTGGCGGGATCGTCGTTGCGTCGGGAGAGAGCCTTCATGGCGCAGAACCCGGCAACTGCGATGGGAGTAACTCCGGCTTCAGCTCCTCCGGCTATCACTACATCGGCGTCGCCGCGCCGGATCATGTCGGAGGCCAGTCCAATGGAATGGGCCGCGCTCGCACAGGCGGTCACCACCGAAGTGTTGGGTCCTTTTGCTCCGAAGACAATCGAGACGTGGCCGGCTGCCATGTCGCAGATCAACATGGGAACAAGGAACGGGCTGACGCGATCCGGTCCCTTCTCAAGTAACTGGGTGTGCTCGTCTTCAAGAGTCCTGATTCCGCCGATCCCGGAGCCGATGACGACCCCAACCTGATCGCTGTTCGAATCGTCGATGATCAACCGGGCGTCCGCGACGGCCATGCGGGCCGCCGCGACGGCAAACTGAACGAACCGGTCCATACGCCGGCTCTCCTTCCGGTCCATGTAATCGGTCGGGTCGAAGCCTTTGACTTCCCCCGCAAAGCGAGTCGGGTAGTTCGTCGTGTCAAAGAGCGTGATGGGGCTGATGCCCGATTGCCCCTGACACAGGGCCGACCAGAACTCTTCGGTGCTATTTCCAACCGGACTGACAACACCCATTCCGGTTATGACGATTGGTTCCTCTCCGTTACGCATCAATGACCTCTATGACATCCCTTCAATAGGCAATCCCCTTTTTGTCACAGGCGGAGGACCTCAATCCCCGCGGATCACCCTGCCAATGCTGGCCCAGATCCGCAGGGATTCCAGTCTTGTCTTTGGCGCGTTTGCGCCTCGTCGCCTCGCGCCGCTTTGAGCACATAAGTTGATGAAAGGTTTTCCCTTCATGATCCGGCGAAGATCGCGCCAGGTCTATTTCTCAACTTTGCTCTCGATGTATCGAACCGCGTCGCCGACGGTGGTGATCTTCTCGGCGTCCTCGTCCGGAATCTCGACGTCGAATTCCTCTTCGAAACGCATCACCAACTCCACTACGTCGAGCGAGTCAGCGCCCAGGTCCTCCACGAAAGTCGACTCGGGAGACACCTCAGCCGCATCCACACTCAGCTCTTCAACGACGATATCCCTTACTTTTTCAAAAACCGCCACTCACTTCACCTCCTTCCCTTGTATAAAATGGTTCGTGGGCAAAACCGCAACCTTCACATCGTCATTCCACCATCCACACAAATCACCTGCCCGGTGATGTAGCCCGCCCCCGGAGAGGCAAGAAACAGAACTACCCCCGCAACGTCTTCCGGTTGCCCGATGCGCTGTACCGGGATCTGTTTCGTCATCACCTCCTTCAACTCGTCGGAAAGCTCTGCGGTCATGTCGGTTTCAATGTAACCGGGAGCAATCGCGTTGACCGTGATGTTGCGTGAGGCCAACTCCTTGGCGATCGACTTCGTGAAACCAATGATCCCGGCCTTCGAAGCTGCGTAGTTGGATTGTCCCGCGTTGCCGACGACTCCGATGATCGAAGTAATGTTGATGATCCGGCCGCCTTTCTGTTTGACCATGGGGCGGGCCACGGATTTCGTCATATTAAAGGTTCCCGTGAGGTTTATGTCAAGCACTTCTTGCCAATTCTCTTGGGTAAGTCGGAGCAGCAGACTGTCCCGGGTAACGCCGGCATTATTGACGAGGAGGTCGATCCGACCAAATCTCTCCAGCGAGGCCTCGACCATTCTCTGTGCGTCAGCCGGATCCGCCACGGAACCGGCAACTGCGTAAGCCTCTTTTCCAAGCGCCTCAATCTCGGCAACCGTGCCAGCGAGAGTCGACTCCGTCCGACCGGTCACGACGACCTTGGCGTCTGCCTGGGCAAGCTGGAGCGCGATGCACCGGCCTATTCCCCGGCCGCCTCCGGTGATGAGGGCCGTATTCCCTGCGAGCTGGGTTGTGTCAGAGGTCATTGGCACTGAAGGCTACCTCCTCAACTCCGCGAGTGTCGCTTCGAGCGATTCTGAGTTTTCCACGTTCAAGACCTTGAGGTCTCTTTGGATGCGCCGGGAAAGCCCGGAGAGTACTCTTCCCGCGCCCAACTCCACAGCGACCTTCGTGCCTGCACCAACCATGTACTTAACGCTCTCCTCCCACAAGACACAGGAGGTCATCTGCCTCGAAAGCGCCCCCCGAATCTCCTCAGGTGATTTAACAGGTTTGCCGGTCGCGTTCGCAACCACAGGAAACCTGGCCGGAGCGAACACGACTGATTCAAGTACCTTCGCCAACTCCTCCCCGGCTTCCCTCAGCAAAGGAGAATGGAAGGCTCCACTTACTGGAAGAGGTAGGGCTTTCGTGGCCCCCATCGATCTCGCGATTTCTACGGCATAGTCGACCGCGGCCTTCTCTCCGGATACGACGACTTGACCGGGACAGTTGAAGTTGGCAGGCTGGACGAGGCCTTTCTCCGAGGCGCGATCACACAACTCTTCCACCTCCGCGCGGTCCATGCCCAGGACGGCCGCCATTTTCCCCGGAGGAGCAGAGTCCATCAACTCGGACCGCACTTTGACGACCCCCACCGCCGTTGCGAAATCCAGGGCGCCAGCAGCTACCAACGCTGAATACTCGCCCAGGCTGTGTCCTGCCCCAAGGGCGCAAACGAGACCCTCTGCCTCCACGAGGTCATGGCAGGCGACGCTCAGCGTAAGCAACGCGGGCTGGGCCCCCGTCGTTCGGGTTAGAGCTTCCTGCGGACCTTCAAAGCAGAGTCGCGCCAGGTCGAAGTCAAGGATCTGCGACGCGGCCTTGAACCGGGATCGCACCGACCCGAAGCGCTCGTACAAGGTCCGCCCCATGCCGACGCTCTGGCTGCCTTGTCCCGGGAAGAGAAATGCGAGATCATTCATGCGCTTGTGTTCGATGCCGGCCCTTCTGGTAGTTCACAGTGTCAAGAGGGACACCGCGATGCTACCAACGCAGCACGCAGCTCCCCCAGGTAAGGCCCGCGCCGAACCCGACGCAGACTACGATGTCGCCCCTTTTAATGCGCCCGTCGGTGACAGCCTCGTCAAAGGCGATAGGAATAGAGGCGCTGGAAGTGTTGCCGTACCGGTCGACATTCACGATGACCTTTTCCATCGGAACCCCCAACCGTTTCGCCGCTGAATCGATGACCCGCATGTTAGCCTGGTGGGGGATAAAGCACGCGACTTCAGCGGAGGTAAGTCCGCATTTTGCCATGGCTCTCTCCGCCGATTCGCCTATGACCTTCACTGCGAATCGGAACACTTCGTTGCCATTCATTGAAATGAAGTGCTTGTTGTTCTCAATCGTGTCCAGGCACGCCGGCGACTTGGATCCGCCGGCCTCGACCTGGAGCAGGGACCCGCCCGCGCCATCGGAGCCCAGGTCGAAGGCCAAGAGCCCTTGTCCTTCCTCCACGGGCCTTATCACCGCAGCTCCAGCGCCATCCCCAAACAGCACGCAGGTTTTGCGATCCGACCAGTCGGTCAGTCGAGACAGGCATTCAGCGCCCACCACAAGCACTGTATCCATGGCCCCGGAAGATACGAACTGGCAGGCAGTGGCAATCGCGTAGATGAATCCAGTACATCCGGCCTGCAGATCGAAAGCGCCTGCCCGACTGGCTCCGAGACGATCCTGCACCAGGGAAGCCGTCGCCGGAAACACGTAATCCCCCGTCACCGTGGCGACAATGATCAGGTCTACCTCCTCAGCCGCAACCTGCGCCCGCTCCAACGCTTCCACAGCGGCCGGAACTGCGATGTCAGAGGTGCACTGCTGGGGATCTACAATCCTGCGCTCCGCAATTCCGGTGCGAGTCCGGATCCATTCGTCGCTGGTATCGACAATCTTCTCGAGATCGTAATTGGTGAGAACTCTCTCCGGCAAGTAAGACGCAATGCTCGCCAAACCGGCTGAACGAACTGTAGAACTCATTTACTCTCCAGGGATTATGGCATGAGACTCAGCAGGAGACCGGGCTGAGTCGTCCCCACTCGGTCAGCGATCGCGGGTTTCTACCCCACAACCGCGTTGATCGCTTCTTCTTCGGCTGACAAGCAGGGCTGGGGCAAGGACAGGGATTCCCGTATGTGGTCAACAATCCGGCCCTTGACCGACATGGTGGCCAGATGGATGGCGTTGTTGATGGCATAGGCATTGGAGGAGCCATGACTGATGATGCAGACTCCCTTCACTCCCAACAGCAGCGCTCCCCCGCATTCCGTATAGTCGACACGCTTCTTGAAATTGCGAAACCCGGGCCGCAAGAGGAACAGCCCGACCTTGGAGAAGAAGCCGGCGTTCAAACTGGTTTTCAGCATCTTGAGGATCGCCAGACCGTAACCTTCTGCCACTTTCAGCACGATGTTTCCGACGAATCCGTCGCAAACAACAATGTCCACCGTTCCCTGTCCGATGTCCCGCCCTTCAACATTGCCATGGAAGTTCACAGAGGACTCGCGCAAGAGGTGATAGGCCGCCTTGGTCAGATCATTGCCCTTGATGGATTCTTCCCCGATGCTGAGCAAACCGACTCGAGGATCAGCCGTGCCAAGCACTGACCGGGCATAGATCGTCCCCATGACGGCAAACTCGAGCAGATTCTGAGGGCGGCAGTCGACGTTCGCACCGGAGTCGAGGAGGATCACCTTACCCGTAGCTGTTGGCAAAACGGTGGCAATGGCTGGCCGGTCAATCCCCTCAATCCGACGCAGCTTCATCTGGGCCAAGGCAGCCGCGGCTCCCGTATTCCCGGCAGTCACAACGGCATCCACTTGTCCCTCCGCGAGCAAGCCCATACAGACGGCGAGAGAGGAATCCTTCTTGCGGCGAATCGCCACCATCGGGGATTCATCCATCTCAATCCATTCCGACGCATGGCGCACTTCGATCCCGGATTTCGCACAATCCACCGGCAGCAGCGGATGGATTGTGGCGTCATCTCCAACCAGAACGATGCGGCTGTCACCTTCCTGGGCTGCCCGGATTGCCCCCGAGACGACCTGCTTGGGAGCGAGGTCCCCGCCCATGGCGTCAACTGCGATGCTTACGCGATTATCGTCCAATGACTCGTCTCACCCGGCCTGGGGGACCTCCCTTGCCGCTACGCCTTCTTCTTCTCTTTCATTTTGATGACCTGCTGACTTCCGTAATAGCCACACTTATCACAGACTCGGTGTAAACGGATTGTCGCGGCACACTGTGGGCAAGTGGCCGATGCAGGTATCTCCAGCTTCCAATGGGTCCTGCGCCGGTCACGGCGCGCGCTGCTATGCCGTCTTTTCGGTAATGCCATCTCTCATCCTTCCCGCTCGCCTCACGTTAGCCGCTGCCTTCACAGGTTAGCGGCGGGCGAGCCGCGATCGTGATTCATAAACCAATCTTTCAATACCGACAATCGAGGGTCGGTCTCCTCGGGTGGGCAATGACAGGGCTCTGCGTTCAGGTTGGCTCCACACCCGGGACAGATACCCCGGCAATCGGGCTTGCAGATGACCTGCAGAGGCAAGTGCAGCAGAACCCCTTGCCGCACCACCTCATCGATGTCCAAGGTTGTCTCACCGAAGAAGGCGGCGGCCTCCTCGTCTTCCCTGAGGTTGATCCGTGCCCATTGCCCGGAATCGTGGTATTCCAGCATCCCCAGAGCCTCGAGTTCCGCCCGGACCGGAAGCTCCACCCGCGACAGGCAGCGATTGCACTCCACGCCAACCACGGACTCAACGGAACCTTCGACAACAATATGCTC